>NZ_JBKVWU010000033.1:0-19105 GCF_046972485.1 Hominilimicola sp. | reverse complement strand
TTTTTCCGTTATCGGTTTTTCCGTTATCGGTTTTTCCGTTATCGGTTTTTCCGTTGACGGTTTTTCCGTCGATGGTTTTTCCGTTGACGGTTTTTCCGTTGACGGTGAAAATCTGTAAGAAGTAAATTTAATCTTTAAAAATGTAAAATTTAACAGTCTAACCCCCTTGCCTAAACTTGCGTGCATATGCGTAAGGTTATGGCTACGGTCTATGGCATAGTATAGTTAGACAATTTTAGTACCCCCTACACCCTTTGTATGTAATAAATATTTTTAATTTTTTTCTTGATAAGCCTTGCTATATGGGGCATAGTCTGATTATTTTTTTATGCCTTTGTATGCGTTGTAAGGTAATCGGTGGCAGAGTGTAAGCCGTTCGTGATAGAATAAAAAAAAGACTTTGATGTCTATTATACATAATGTGCTATTGTGTATAATGCGAACGGTCTAATCCCTACAAATATATGCACAAGAAAAAAGGCTTTTCATTATACGTTAGACATTTATGTATAGTCGCTTTTAAAAAAGGGTATTCCGCCGCTGGAAAAAGTCTTTAATATTATTACACATAACCCTGTATTGTGTGTAATACATTCGATTTAGTTCCTACAAGTATATGCACAAGAAAAAAGTTGGTTTCATTACACGTCAGTCACTTATGTGTAATAGATATAAAAAATAAGTGTTTTTGTTTCTTTAAATTCCTCTTAATTCCTTTTGATTTTTCCCCTAAAATTTCCCCCTAAAAACTTGGGAAATAATAAAAATAGTATAATGTAATAAATTGTATATGATGTGAAAGTGTAGTATTTAAGCCGTTTTATAAGCTGGTATAATATAACAAAACAAGAGCCTTATAACTCATAACCCGAAGGTCGCTGGTTCAAGTCCAGTCTCCGCAACCATACCGAGTGTCCTTATTGGACTTGAACCAATAAGGACATTCTTTTTTTGTGTTCATACGGCAAGCGCAGCATACTGAACATTTACGCCCTGACGTGTATGTACTGATACGTTATTTTCAGGTAATTTACTTAAATCAGGTATTTCAATAGCTCCGATACAGTTATAATGAATTTTAAGCCGCTGTACCTTTTTACCGTCTATTTTTTCAGCCTGATATACTTCTATCTTGTCAATCAATTCGTTTAACATTCTCGGTGTCAGTTTCCTTGCCCTTGTATATTTACGAACAGAAGATAAAAACATATCGCTTGTAACAGCTCTATTCTGTTCATTATCAAGCTCCGCTTGAAGTTCATTGATTTTTACTTCATTTTCTTTTTGTTCTGTTTCATATTTTACAGACAATTTTGAAAATCTGTCGTCGCTTATGCGTCCAAGAGTGTTATCCTCATAAATTTTTTCAAAAAGTAAGTCAAGCTCTTTATCACGCGCAAGCAAGGAGTTAAGTTCCTTTTGTTTGGAGCGTCGTTCCTGCTCTGCCGTTTTAATCGAATTTCCCATAACAATTTTAGCAAATTCATTTTCATATAGAGTGGCAAATTTCATTAAGCGTTTGATTTCACCGAGTACAACCTGCTCTAAAAAATCAGTACGGATATAATGTGTTGAGGTACATATTTTTCTGCTGCCCCTGTTATATCCCATACAATTAAAATAGGTTATATCGTGATTAGCCTGATTGAAATGATAACCGAGTTTGCTTCCGCAGTCCGCGCATACCAGCAATCCCGAAAACATATTCTTATCTTCGCCTGTTACTGGCTTTTTGCGTGTTCGTCTGCTTCGGCGTTCCTGTATCTTTTCCCAAACGGTACGGTCTATAATTGGTTCGTGAATATCTTTAAATATCGCCCAATTCTCTTTGTCATTCTCATAACGCTTTTTATTTTTGTATGACTTAGAATAGGTTTTAAAGTTTATCACATCACCGCAATACTCCTGTTTGGAAAGTATATTGATAATTGTTGAGTGGTGCCATTTATAAGGATATTCCTGAGAGCTTTTCAAGCCCGGACGGCTTATCCCTTTACTATACCAATAGTTTACAGGAGTAAGGATTTTTTCTTCCTCCAGCCTGCAAGCGATTTGGTCTGTACCTAAACCGCCAAGCGCCATATCATAAATATGTTTGACTACCTTTGCGGCTTCTTCATCAACAATCCAATTCTTTCCGTCAGGATTTCTGATATATCCATACGGGGGAAGTCCGAGCGGTTCGCCCGCATTACCCTTTATCTTGTTACTGATACGGCGTTTTTTTGAAATATCGCGCGCATACCATTCATTAAAAAGATTTTTTATTGGCGCAAGCTCATTTTCGCCCTCTTGTGTATCTATATTATCAGAAACAGCAACAAGCCGTATATCATATTCAGGGAAAAATTCTTCCGTAAGTCTGCCGACCTCAATATAATTACGTCCCAATCTTGAAAGGTCTTTTACAAAGACGGCTGAAATTTTATTGTTTTCTATCGCTTCAATCATAGCTTTATATCCGGGACGTTCCATTGTAACGCCCGAAATACCGTCGTCGCAAAATATCAATAAATTTGTATAGCCTTTTTCCTTTGCAATTTTGGTTAGTAATTTCTTTTGGTTGCCTATACTGTAACTATCGCCCTCTAAGTTATCATCACGGCTTAAACGAACATATAAAGCCGCTGTCATTTCTTTTTGTTTGTTATTTGACCGCTTCATTATTTCCTCCTTTCAGACAGTCAAATAAACAGTATTACATTTATATTATACCGCGCTTTTAACCGTCTGTCAGCCTGTTTTAAAAATTTTATTCGCTTGATGTCATAAGCCGTAATAAAACAGAGCCTAATGTTTCGAAAGATTTCTCTTTGAATATCGGTTGTACAACAAATGAGGTTCCATTGACTTGATATGTAATTTCAGCGTCAAGGGATTTTTTATTACAAATATTTTTGTGTTCTAAGTTTTGAGTAGTGTCATTCATAAATAGTGAACCTCCATAAATATTTTATGTTAAATCCACCTACCGAGAGTAATAACCCAATCACTCAAACAATCATCAAACTACTGATAGCTAATCAGTATCACGGGAATTTCACCCCTGCACGGTTCTCGTCCAGCCACCCAATGCAGTGACGCGTTCAAGGCGGGAGTATCATTATACTTTTCGTCAATCGTGGCCGTATCGGTTGCAAGCCGATAGTTATTGACGGTCTTATCGCTAAAATGTAAAACGTCCGTACTCGGCATACTGTTTGTATGGTAGAAGCTGTTACATTCATTACGGCGAGCCGCCGGCTCCTGCTCGGAAAGAAAGTATTTGATGATTGGATTATTCAGTTGTCAAAGAACAAAGGGGATTTTAGCCCATATAAGCGCATTAGAGATATAATGCGTTTATATCGGATAAATCGTGTACTTTACGGAGTGCTTAAAGCACCCCGCATTATTTTAAGACAAGATTTTAAACTTTTTTATAATACTATAAATTAGTTTACTTTCAAGTCTTGAACGCATATCATCATCTACATACATATATTCATTATTATTTTCATCACGGGCAACTCTCGTAGACAAACGAATTATGTAATTTCTATAATGAGCAAGTATGTAATCAATGGCTTCTATGTCTTCATTTATTGCTTTTTCGATTATTGAAAAAGGAATGTCTGATAAAGTTTTTTTCACTTAATGCCCTCCGTACTGATAATTGCCTTTAATCGTTTTAATGCGCGTATGCGCGCCCGAAAAACAATCCAATAGCTTAAATCAAGCTGTTTTGCTATTTCTATATCAGGCATATTTGCAAAGTATGATAGTAAAACAATATCTCTTAAATCACAAGGAAGTTTGTTTATAGCTTCTGCCAACATATTGTTAGATACTATGATACGAATATCACATACATTGAAAACATTATCGGTTACAAAATAGCAATCAAATGTATATAATTCTGCCTGTTCCTTGTCACTTAGGAAACTAAAATCCATTTCCAAATCTGCATAGTGTTTATATTCAGCTCTTATATTGTTTGCTTCATTTTTTAGGACGCTGCAACAAAAGGAACAAAATTGTTTTGATATGCGCTGCTTGTCCTGTTCTGAAAATTCTCTCATAGTTTTAACTCCTAACACCGAAAACTGATTTTTTATCCCTCATATGGGGAACAAATAATTAGATAAATTTCTGCTTGTTTTCAGAAAAAACATTTAATAAAAATTCTCTGTATTTTAGCAAAAAGTTTGTAAGAAAAATCAAGCATATCGGGCGGAGGTCTTATAAAAAAACATATCATTTTATTTATCGAAACAAAAAGATATAATTCATACACTTTTGATATAATAAAACAAAAAAACGATTTATAATATTGAATGAACGATTTTTCGTAAAGATACCCAAAAAAATTTTGATATATATTTAGCATTGCCGTATAAAAAGAAAAAAGCATAATACTATCTGTCATAAATACACATAATATTACGCTTTCTATATTATTTAGTCTTAAACGGTCATTTTTCGCATTAGAAACTAAAAAAGCCGAACCTATCAAACAAATTTTTTTGACAAGTCCGACTTTTTATTAGTCCCTATAATCCTATAATAGCGCATAAATTTTTGACAATCCACACATTGTGGCTGTACGCTGTTCACTCCTTATTACAAAAACATTATAAAAGTAACCATATTGTACCATATTATATTGATTTTGTAAATAAGTTATTCTGTATAAGAAAAATATTGAGGTTTTATCCTCAAAGTATTTTAAAGTCCAGAAACAAAATTACTTATAGTGTATGTATCTCTATCTTTATGAACTAATATATAACAAGCTCCTTTGTTATTCCCATTATTATTACTTGCGTTAGGAGTAAACTCCACATTATCGAAAGTGCAATTAAAAATCAATGTATCAGTAGACCAATCTGAACTTTCTTCTATATACTCAATTCCCGATAATGTGGCTGATTTCATACCATATACACCATTAGAAATATCATATTGAGAAAATGGCTCGCTAAGAACTTTTTTCATTTCAGTATAATTATTTTCTGCAAAATCATCAAAAAATGTTTTAATTACATCTTGAGCTTTCATAACTTCTTGATAGGAAAATGGTTGGCAGATTTCAACGGTTTTTGTTTCGTCATTCCAATCCACACGTTTTCCAAAGGCCTGTGAAATAGCTCTAATAGGGACATATGTTGTACCCTCATATATGAATGGTTCAACAATATTTCCGTCCGTATCTTTCGGAATGCACTCTTGTCCGAAAACTGATATTTTAATGTTATTATACGCAATCTCTATTGTGTCATTTATCTGTTTTGCATATATTGTGCCCGTCGATATAACTATACCAATTATTAAACCTAAAATTACCTTTTTCATAAAAACCTCTCTTTCTTTACTTATAACTTATCATAAAATTAAAAATTCTTTATAATATAGAATGAATATCCGCCATTGATATTAGCCTGAGTAAATGGTTGGTCTTTACAATTTGTTGTGTGCGCTGTATATGCAAGTGTTACAGTGTCATTAAGAGTTACCAATACAATATGTCCTTGTCCCGCCGTAGTATAAGCGAAATTTCCAGCATTAGTTTCCCAAGCGTCCTCTTTTGTTGCATATCCATACTGCAACATATTATTTTTTAAAGACGCTGCGTTTATCCACGCAACAGAGTCAGGGCTCCAGCCACCGTGAATAGGCACTCCACCAGCATATACGCACTGAGAAACAAAGTTTGCACAATCACCGCCCTTACCTACATAATTATTATATGCCGGATTATAATTACTTGTGTACGGGCCCCACCATTTCCGAGCATAATCACGGGCTGCTATTCTGTTATAATTACTCCAATTATCAACATTTTTCATAGGTTCAACTGTTGAGCTGATTTCCTCTATGGTTGCTGTTAATTCTTCTGCGCCTGATTGGTACATTGTTTCATATGTTGGAAGTAAGTATTCATCTGTGCTGACTATATTACCCAAGCTATCTATACAATTAAGCTGTATATTATCTTTTGTAATTGCTGTCTGCGGATTTATTGAAACATAAAAATCCATACTTATTTCTGTTTCTTCGCCGATATACTCATTTACTGCGTCTACTCTGTCGCTTATTACTTTTAAAACGCGTTCTGCATTTAATACTGTTGCATTTTCATTTAATACAGATGAAACATCTGTACTTTTTTGAATATCCGCATATGATGATATGCCCGCCGCATTCAAATAACCCTGAATATATGGTAATTCTTCAACGTCAGAAGCCTTTAACTTCTGTCTAATAGTAGCGGTTGTTTCAAACGAAACTTTATTATCGGATTCATATTTTATATCACCGTCATTAAATGATACGTCTGATATAGTATAATATTCTTCACCGCGTTCTACAATATAATCATATATTGCGTCCTTTGCTGTGTCGATAAAAAGCTGTTCGTCAATCGTTGTATTATTCTCGGCAAATGTCGGAATACTCATAGCTGAAACTGACATAATAGCAGCTAAAGCTATTGTTATTAAATTTTTGATTTTCATAGTAAAACATTCCTTTCTCTTAACTTATCTTGTTATTATTGTTCATATGCAGCGTCATAAAAAATGTTTATAGTATCTCTGTCGCTTGTAGCGGTACAGCTTGCATTATCTCTGTCGTATGTCAGTAAATAATTTGTGGTAGATGAATTATTACCTGCGAAGCTGTACGCTGTACCTTTCCATAAAGATTGCTTATAAATTTTATTTTCACTCCAGATTACATTTTTTAAATATGCGCCGCATTTTATATCGCCTGCCGTCTGCGTTCCCGTACTATCGTAAATATCGGGAACTAATGACGTACCTGTCATAAGACAGATGTTAGGCGCTGATGTGTTAAATCTGTAATCGTCCACATATCCCTCTTGCGCTACTCCCGTTATTACATTCTGCACCTGACAATATACCGTTCCGTCGCCGTATGTATAGTATAAATATATATCATGCTTCGGTCTGTATTCGCCGTTTACTAATGTTGACTGCACAATGGGGGAACTGTAAAAGGTTTTCATTCCGGCTGATGATGTGGTATTGCTGTTATTATTGTTTCGGCTTGCTATCAGATACCAGCCACCGTTATTTGCAGGCGCACCTATCAAGCCTATGTCACAAGCAATCGCACCTGATGAATGATTACTGTTAGAGGACATATAGATATATGCGTTTGTAGGTGTATCGCTGTCAAATTTCAATTTTGCCTGAGAAAGCAGAACTTTTGAGGACATTGACTTGTAGCCGTCATAGCTTATTGACTTTTTATAAACATATGCGCCTGTATTACCCTCTAACGCCCACACTTCCGGCGCTCTTATCGCTGATGAATAAGAATGAGAATACGGCTGAGGCTCGCTTCTGCCGCTTGTATTGCTGCCGTAAACGCCGTCTGCTCTTACGGAATGGGAATATAAAGCATAAGAAGTCCAATCCTTAACCTCTGCGGCTGTTGTTGCCGTTCCGTAGAAATTGCCGAATTGAAACAAATAAAATTTACTTGTATTGTATGGCTCGTACTTAAATACCACCGTTCCGTCATTAGACTGCGCCACATACCAATTTGTTTTTCTGTTCTTTGACAGGTATTGAATAGCATAGAACGGTTCATTTGCTGTCAAATTATCCTGTTTTATACCGTTAGCGTTATAAACATAAAACTTTGTTGATGATGTGGTTGTCGATTGGCGGCTGCCTGCGTCCGTGTACGGAACAGGATTATATTCTGCGCCCTGACTGTCCGCTAAGACAATATCCATAGGAGGCTCAACATTTTTGTTGTATTCCTGTTTTGCGTCATTTACACCGTCGGGGATATTGTCGTCAACAATAATTGAACCCGAACGGCTAAGGCTGTTTTTCATAACTCTGTCGCGTTGGATTTCAGATTGAAAAGTGGGTATGCCTGTTTCTGAAAAATCAATCTGCAATGCCGAATATTCGTCTTTGGTTTTGTTATGGAACAGTAAAACAACAAGGTTTCCATTTTCATAGTCAACATTATTAAAAGTCATTGTCAAAACATTGTTATTATCAAATGACATATCGGCATTGTCAAAATTGACAATGCTGAATTCGTCGTTGTCGTTCCACTCCGAATTGATTTCTGACGCTGCTATTTCCGTTTTCCACGCATTGCTTGACGGAATGGCAATACTGAGTGGCGTATTGTCATTTAGATAGTCTAATGGTTCATATATTCCATTACGCTGTTCAGCAAGAACTATGGTAGAGTTTAACAATATAAATATCAATGAATAAATAATAAGTATTTTTGTTGCTTTCATCAAAATCAAATAATCTCACACTCTCTAAAATTTAGAGAACATATATTTAATTAAAATGGAGTATGCTCTTTACAAGCATACTCCATAAACTGTTGTATTATTTTGAAATAGTATATGCGTAATATGAGGCATTACCTGCGGTGTAGTATGTGCTTACTCTAAAGTAATAATCCCCGTCACTTCCTGTACCATCAAGTGTACCCTCGCTGCTCTTAGGGACATCTTCAGCTACTGCCAAGCAAACATTTTTTGAATTGTATAATGCTACATTGTATTTAGGACCGCCTTCCCATATTGAAAGTCCAAATTTTACAATGCTATTGCCGTCAGCAGAGAAAGAGTTTGTCTTATTTCCTACTCCTGTTTGGATATTAGGAATATAAACTCTTCCGCTCGCATTAGCTAATGCGATTTCCGGCTCTTCTTTTTCTGCAAAATCAAGCGATATATTAGGGTCATAAATCGTGATTTTTATTCCGTCTTCGGTACGATAGGTTACTGGGTTATCCGCTGATGCAGCTTTTGTGTCCACTTCAGAACGCATAGGAATGTTTGCCGCAAATGCCGAAATGCTCATAGCCGATACTGCCATAATAGCAGCCAAACCCATTGTAATAATCTTTCTCAATTTCATAATAAATCGTCCTTTCTTGTCATAACGCCAATTCGCCTGCTTTCATAAAACAAGCTCTTATACATCACTTGACAAATCAAAGGAATTTGTATATACTGAGGTAATAAGAGAGGTACTCTATTTATCTTTAATCAGGCTTGCGTGCGTAGATTTAAGATTGAGGGTATCTCTTGTTTTATGTCTAACATAAAATCAGCATTATATTTGTTTTTTTTGTTTTTGAAACTTTGCATTATCCATACAGAAAATCCATAAGACCGTCCTATGCCGATACGCGTATCATTTTGCCGGCTTGATATATGCTTTTCTGCAACATCAAAATATCGGGTTTGCCCCTATGTGATAAGCTCACTAAACTAACATTGAGAAATAGCATTTATCGCGCATATTCAGATTTTACAAACTGTCCGTATCAGACAATGCACCGTTTCGTATGTACTCAATCCCTGTTTATAAATCATAAACAATTTACCATATATCCCATAGTATTGAATACTATATTGTGATTGGTTGTGAGGGGATATATAATAAGCTGTTTTGCTTATATCTGCATTATACGGCAGGAAAATTTTGATGTCAATAGCTTTTGCCTAAGCGGTCGTATATTTGCCCCAGCGGTTAAAATTTGACAAAAAATTACCCTTATCCTTTTTTGGATAAGGGTAATTCTTAATTGTGTTTTCGTACAGTTAAATACATTTTACCGGCTATAACAAACACAGCAACACTTATAATACTAAGCGATATGATTTTAGATAATATAAGCTGACGAAAGACTATGGCTGTTACACTCCAGCATACCGCACTTATGATTATTAAAATTCTCGCCGTTATTCCGAATATCCGCTGTTCTTTTTCGTCAAGCGGCTTGTTCGCCGCTTCAACAGGTGAAAGAATAGAAAGTATTATCAGCGCTGTTAAGGTAAGCAAGCCCCATACGGTCATACTGTACGGAACATACCTTACAACTGCCAATACAACCGGACACATAATGCAAGATGATAAATAACATTTCAGCGATGTTGAGAAATGATACCCTCCGCAATATTTACGCAAGATTTTATATACGAGCCAGAATAAAATACATTCCCATATCATACCCATAGCAAGTCCTATAATTATCATAGTAATATCTGTAATCAATATATTTAAGATAATTTCAAGGGCATATACATATTCGTCATATTGTTCCTGTTTTATGTAGTTATTGAGGATTGCATACATAATTGCTTTCTCTGAAATTTTATGTATCATAGCTTAAAACTTTCTGTACTTTTTTATGCTGTTCGGCGGCGTCGGCTGACCGTTTACAATACAGCAGATTGAGTTTGTGTGAAAAAGAAGAAATGCAGGTACAATAACAGGCAATGCCTTGATTGCAAATGACGCTCCTTTTTGACACAACTTTTTTACTCTACTTAATAGCATAGTAAATTCCTCCTTCTCTTTTGATGAAATTATTTTAGCAAATAATGTTATTTAAGTCAACCCAAATTGCCTAAGCGGTCGTATATTTGCCTAAGCGGTTAAATTTTGTATTATTATCGTTGTGGAAAATATCTTTTGTTCTTTGTTATATTTCCAATCCAAAGAACCATTATAAGCTGATAATGCTCTGCTGATACTGTTCATTCCTATACCGTGCAGCTTCGCATTATCCTTGTGAGTTTTTAGTCTGCCGTTTATTACAATAGGCTCTATATCTGATGTATTTTCTATCTTTATAACTATAAAATTTTGATTTTCAGTATGTATATTCAAATAAATTTTTTTCTCTGATGAATGGGCGCAGCTTTCCATAGCATTATTTATTAAATTAGAAAATATAGTTACAATATCCATATCGTTAAAAAACGACAGCTCGGCTCGTATGGGATCTATCAAAAATTGTATATTTTGATTTTCACATTCTTCTTTCTTCTTAGATAAAAGCACATTTAAGATTTTATTATCTGAATATTCAATAAATTTAGGCTGAGAAAATTTGCCGCAAATAGATTTTATATATTCCTGAGCGGTTTCATTATCAGCTCCGATTAAAGAGCTTAAAGCACCTATATGTTCTTTGAAATCGTGATTAAGTATTGAGGCTTGCTGATTATTTTCTTTTAACATCATATATTCGTCATAATCAAATTTTTCTTTTAATTGCTGAGCTTCCAACTCTGCTTTCTCTGTTTCCATTATCATCAATTTTTGATTTATTGCAAAAATAATAATATTCATTATTATTAGTATGAAGCACACCAATGACAATAAGTGTGATGTTGTATTGACTTTCATCACAAGCATAATTATAATAACAGTCAAAATAGGAATAGATAAAAGTCCAAGAGAGGTAGCTTGTACATTTTTCTGTTTTTTGCAGAATACGCGGCTTATTATCATTATTCCAATTAAATATAAGAGTTTGCTTGCAAATGTCAATATAAGCGACTGTGAAGATGTCATTGCTATGGTATTGTCAGGTATAATTCTAATATATGGAATAAATATAACTAAAAATTCACACGCCGAAGTTATAGCCGCGAGTAAAATACTTTGAAACAATGCGCTTTTCCAGCTAATGCGATAACATACGCCAAAAATAACAAGGTGTATTACAACAAAAGTTAAAGTATTTACAACTATCTTTCCGCGTGCACATATAAACAAATCAGCAATATAAACTAATGCAATTATTGCATAACAAAGATACTTATTTCTTTTTCTGTAAAATAAAGTGTCAGCATAATAAATAAAAATTATATATTCAAATATTATTGCTAATACCATTCCTAAATCAATCCGCATTATTTTTCTCCAATCCATTTAGCAAAGTTTTTTTGAAAATCCTCTTGCTTACGCCGCGACAAATATATTTCATATTCTGTCTCCCTATATCCGCAATAGATTTTATCTTTGCCATATCTTTTTATATAACTGAAATTTATACAATATCCCCTAAAAGGCTCAAAAAAATTTGTGTAATCTTTTACTTGTTCAAAAACCGTCTGATACGGAATACTTACAATAATTTCACCTTTGGTCGTTATAATATGTGTTTTCTTGTTTTGAACATATATGTAAATAATATTACTGATAAATATTTGTATGTTTTCCGAATTTACCATTACATTGATGAATTGATTATTTTTGTATAGCTCCTGTATAGCTGAGTCAATTCCATAGACCAAGCGGCGCCTGTCTATTGGTTTTGTCCAAAATCTGAACGGTCGCACATTAGACGCATTATCAAAATATGCTTCGTAATTGGTTACAAAAAAGAATAAACAGCTTTTATTTGTTATACTTATTTTTTCAGCTAAACTAATACCGTCCATTTCAGCCATTTCAATGTCTAAAAATATAATATCATAGACAGTGTCGGACTGTAACAACTTTTGCGGTGAACTAAAAATGTCGATTGAGTGTTTTATTTTCTTTTCATTTAAAACATCTTTTATAAGCCTTAACTCATTATTTAAGGCTATTTTATCATCATCACATAAAGCTATACACAGTG
The DNA here is from genome assembly GCF_046972485.1 of Hominilimicola sp. Classification (NCBI taxonomy): domain Bacteria; kingdom Bacillati; phylum Bacillota; class Clostridia; order Eubacteriales; family Oscillospiraceae; genus Hominilimicola; species Hominilimicola sp. The sequence continues at coordinate 6,691 of NZ_JBKVWU010000033.1, read as the reverse complement.
TCATTATTTCATCTCACTTTCAATGTAAATTAAAAATATTTTTCAGTAAATTCGTAATATCTTTATGTATATTACAACACAATCACAATAAATAAATTTTATTATAAAAGCTATAAATTGTCAAGATTTTTACACTGTTTTGCTATATTTTCATTAAAGATGTGCAGAAAAACTTATTTTTATTTGTTACCCATATATAAGGGGTTTTTGCTACCAGCAAGCAAAGCCGCCGGGTACCCGAACGGCGATTTTTTGTTTGTCTATGCCTTGCAAAAGTCACAAAAAATATTTTGGGAACAAATCCCAAACCCAGATAAAAAACGGAGGTAAATATATGGAAAAGCGAAAAAGAAATATTCAAATCAAATTCAGAGTAACAGAAGAAGAAAAACAGTTAATTGAGCAGAAAATGGCGCAGCTACCGACACGACAGATAGGCGCGTATTTACGGGAAATGGCGATTGACGGTTTAATTATTTATACTGACACAACCAACATTAAGGAAATGAACAAGGAATTACATTCTATCGGCGTTAATATAAATCAAATTGCAAAGCGCGTAAATGAAACTGGCTCCATTTATGAGGAAGATATAAAGGAAATTCAAGAAAGGTTAAATAAAATATGGCAATTACAACGAACCATACTATTGACACTACCCTAAGAAAAGCCATTGACTATATTTTAAATCCCGATAAGACAGACGCAAAGCTGCTTGTTCACGCATACGCCTGTACTCCTGAAATTGCAGATATTGAATTTGATTGCACAAGAGAACACGCATATAATAAGGGAGAACATCTCGCGCGTCATATCATACAGGCATTTTCGCCGGGTGAAACCACACCCGAACAGGCTCACGAAATCGGAAAGCGTTTCGCTGATGAACTGCTGGGCGGTAAATTTGAATACATTTTGACAACGCATATTGACAAGGGACATATTCATAATCATATAATTTGTAATGACGTCAGTTTTGTTGATTACAAGCATATCCACATCAATGAAAAGTGGTATAACCATTCACGCCGCATAAATGACAGACTATGCAAGGAATACGGATTATCCGTTGTCGAACCAAACGCTGAAAGGAAAAATAAAAATACCAAGTATGAGAATAAACCGACAAGCTGGAGGGCGAAACTGAAAACCGAGATTGACAAGATAATTCCGCAAGTAAAAGATTTTGAGGATTTTTTGCGTCTTATGGAATTACAGGGCTATGAGATAAAACGAGGTCAATATATATCTGTCCGCGCCAAAGGGCAGGAACGGTTTATACGTCTGAAAGCTCAAACGCTGGGCGAAAGATACAGTGTTGAGGGAATTACAAAACGGATTGAAAAATCGCGCAAACGCAAGCCGATTATTCGTGATAACCGTATCAGCCTTATTATTGATATTCAGAATTGCATTAAGGCGCAAGAAAGCAAGGGCTACGAGCATTGGGCTAAAATCAATAATCTTAAACAGGCTTCAAAGACGCTTAATTATTTGACCGAGCATAATATAAACAGCTATTCGGAATTGGAAAGCCGTATTGATGAAACGTGCAAACAGTTTGACGATACCGCCGACAAGTTCAAATCAGTTGAACGGAATTTGAACGACATAAATATTTTACGAAAGCATATAAGCACATATAAGGCGCTCCGTCCTGTATATGATAAATATGTCAAGTCGAATAACAAGGCAAAGTTTGAAAAGGAACACCAACGGGAAATTATTTTATTTAAGGCTTCTCATAAATATTTATCGCAGGAGCAGACCGATAGAAAATTACCGACGCTTGAAAGCGTAAATGTTCAGCGTATGGAATTAGAGGAGCAGCGGCAGAAATTATATACCGATTACAGAAAAGCGAAAAAAGAGGTGTCCGAAATTGATATTGTAAAAGCTAATGTTGACGCTATGCTGCACACTCCGCAAAGGAGCGAACCGACAAGAGAAAATCAGATAGAATAGTCATTCGGCGTTTTATACAGGCTGATGTTAAAACCTTGTGCGCTTTTCCGGCTGGGCGCGGCATATAGTAAGTGATATAATTAGTATAGAGAAAATATATTTTAATTTCAGGAGGTTTTCACTATGAAAAAGAAAATTATTACACTAACACTAATCGCTGCATTATCAGCGACAGCGACAACAGCGTTTGCCGCCCCGATTCCAAGAGAAAGCGCGCCGCTTAATGCGACAGAAGCACAAATCCAAATCACTGAAAATATTGTAGGTGATATTCTTGATGAAGTGCAGACGGGCAAGCTCGGTTACACATTAGCTGCCGGATATGCTAATACAAAAATCCGCAAGGCTGTAATGGCAAATCAGACAGACGGTAACGGTTACGGTATCTTATCGCCAATAGCGCAGAACGCAATCCGCGTTATGAGGGATAAACAGTTAAGACCTGACGCATACGCAAAAGCGGAGGAAGAATTAAAGGTATTGATTGCAGATGTGATTACAGCGGTTCAGAACGGTATGGATATTGACACTGCAACAAAAACGGCTTATGAGAAAATCTATCAATCAGCAGACACGTCATTTAATTATGACGAGCAATTTTCACTTGATACCTGTTATCGAGATATTCCCGCTGTCGGAATGGAAATGTTTACAGTCGCAAGGAAATTGTTATTGGAGGCTGCCGTAAAATGAAAATTGAAGAAATAGATAATTGTGATGATTTAGACGATATAAAGGTTTTCGCAATATTGGTTACTGATGTTCCAAGCAAATATGTAGCCCAAGCAAAGAAAATAGACGGAAAGTATTATAAAGAGGATTGTTTTGGAATAGAGATTTCATATCACGCTGACGAGGACAAATATGTTATATCGTCCGAATATGATAAACAACTGTATTATGTGGATTTTAACGGTAATTGGCATTGGTTGGATTATACTTTTACACAAGCAGAAAAAGACGCAGCAATAGAGTTATGCAAAAAGGATTTACAAAAGGAAGCATAACCAAAGCGGTTATGCTTCCTTTTTCTCTTTGACTATATAATATTCTTTTCTAACAACTCGGTAACTTCTCTTACGCTACGTCCTTGTGAATGTATGGCATTGAGCAAATTTTGGATTTCTTCGTTTGTTGGCTTTTGTACACTATTCTTCGTTTTAGGAGTATGGTCATTTATATATTTTTGAATAAGTAATACTAATTCGTTAATCCCAATTTCACCCAAATTCTTTATTCCCCATATTTGCGGCAAAGTCAAATTTAGTAGTTTTTCTAAATCAATAATATTTTTAAATCGTATAATAGCAGACACGACTCTTGCAGACAAACAAAGTTGTGAGAGCGGAATGTTTTTGTAGATTTCGGATTTTACATTAAAAATTTCTGCTAATGTATAATCAGATGTTTTATATTTATTCGTTAATTCTTTTATGTTTTGTTTATCTTGTTCTGATAATTTTTGATATAGGGTAGATTTTAAATCCATATGTAACAACTCTTTTCATTAAATAAAATTGCATAATAAAAGTGCGTCGCTTCAATAGAGGCAACGCACAAAAAATGCGATACTCTATTGTCTGCGAAAACAATTTTTATACTTTCCAATATACGTTGTAACATATGGCACAAAGTATTAAAAAGAGTACGCATTTTTATCATATGATAAAAATGTTTTTCTTCGTGCCAAAAAAAATTGTATGCAAAAAAAGCTATAAATATAAAAATTGTTTTCGCATTTATAAATATATCATAAATTACTATTATTGTAAATACCTTTTTACATCAAAAAAATAAGACAGGAATAACGGCTAATATAACAGTTATTCCTATCTATATTTAATATAAAATGTCCGCGTTTTCAATCCTATTTTAAGGGTATTTGATATGCTATCATTACTTTATCAATTTTAGGCTTTGAAACACTTGATTTTATGCGGTTTTATTCCCTTAAAATGCGGACATAGACCGCTTATTTCTTTTCCGTTCAGCGTCTTTACGCAATCGTATCTTTCGGCGGCATTTATCACAATATTTTGAATTGCGCCCTGTCGGCGTATATTCATTACCGCAAACCGTACATTTTTTCCTGTTCTTCGGCTTCATCAGCTTTATGTACAATTCCTTATCATTCGGCAAAACCGCTGTTCTGAACCATTTACAATTAAGTGAATATGAAATACTTTGAGGGCAGACGCAAGGCTCGCCGTCATCAAGTAAAATACAATTCCCGTTGTCATAATTACAGCATTGATTTTTTATCAATGCTCGGCTCCGCCGCGCCTGTTCGGGCGTCATTCGTATAATATCACTCATAGCGTTTCCTCACGCGGCTTTTTCTGCGGCTGCGGCTTATCAGTATTGTTTTGTTCCTTTTGCAATCTGTCTAACTTTGCTTTAATTGAGGGCTTGACCTCGACCGCCGTTATTTTTCCGTTAATTCTCATAAACATTTCAGGTTTAGCAAAACGCTCTGAAAACTGCTTTATCTGGTCTTTATCAAGGCTGCCGAAGTTGTCGCCAGATAATCCTGCTAATACAAATGTTCCTGCGATAATATCGTACATATTATCCTCTGCGTCATAAAGCGCACGGTTTAATTCCATTCTCTCATTTTTGCCCTCGTCATTACAAATAAGACCGACAGGCTCCGCAAACGGATATACAACTTCAATTCTGCCGCCAACCTCTTTCTGGAGGGCTTCAAGACCTGTCGAAATTTCCTTTATATAAGGCTCCTGCATAGGCGGCACAATTAGAACGGTCATTTTTTGCGGCTCCGTAGGTACGGTAACGCGATATTCGTCAGGTATGTTTTTACCGTCATACACTTTGTCAAACTCCGTCCAGCCTGTTTCTAAGACAATACCGTCAAGCAAATATCCGCCATGATCGTATGCGTGATGTTTGCCGTATTCTTCATAATTCATATTTCTTTCATCAAGCATATCTCGGTGTGCAATATACTTTCCGTAATCTGCCCAATTAGATATATTGTCAACAATATTATAATACTCCATATTGTATGTAATATTTATTGCGTCCGTTATATTTTTACATTCGCCGGCTTTAAGCGCGGTTTGAAAAACGGTCATTTCAGTATCTTCCAATTCCGATATACGCATAGCAAAATAATTTAGCGCGTCAACGCTTTCATACATAGTTAAACACTTTTTTAAATCATCATTGCCGCAAGCGTAATCATCAAAAAAGTATGTATCAGGGCTTGCGTTTTCAGGTAAGCCTATTTCTGCAAATGTCCGCTTTACCGTTTCCGCGTCTGTCGGGAAAGACAGTTCCGTACCGCTTGTTTCTCTGTTTCCGTTGTCATATTCGGAACGGTTGACGATAAAAGCTGCAAATTTATAGTCATTCATATTTTTTAACACTCCTTTTTTATTTTTTTGTTTTTCGGCTGTCTGTTCAATATTACGGTTGTAATCGGGATAATTGAACGGTTCACCATTAAAGGTTATTTCCCGTATGGGCTCAAATTTTGATAATACACCTTTTTGCAATTCCGCAAATTCCTGATAATCACTTTTTGTAAAAGCTCCGTTTTCTATCATTTCAGATTGAGATAATACCCAGCCAGAACCGCATAGGAAAGAGAACATTTTTTTATTATCGGAAATAAAGGTTAAGGAATTATCCGAATTGTTATAAAACGGCAATGATTTTTTTTCGGAATTATATAGATTGCGTTCACTTTTTCCCAAATAAACATTACCGTCTTTTCCGAGAAAAGCCGTCAGACCTTTATAATTATTTAATGCCGCCGATGTTATATGAACCCCTGTAAATTCGGGAGCTTCTGTATATTCCTTTAATCCTTTGAAATATGCCTTTTGTTGACCGTCATAATTTATGACGATAATATCCCTTAAATCAGGCTGATAAACAGCAGCGCCGGCGGCTTTATTTATCATTAAGCCTACGTCTATTTCCATAGGCGTTTTATACTGTTCAAGCGGTTCGGAACGAACAATCTCATACATATCCTTATTTATATAATTTCCTTTTTCTCTTTCAGACTTTAAGCTATATCCGCATTTTTTGTCATAATCCGATTTCAGATGATAGACAGAATATTGATTTTTTCTAAATTCCGTTTCATAAGCATTAAGGCGGTTCATCAGTGCGTCGCCCTCGTGTCCCAATACGGAAGATATGAGATGTTTAATATAAAATGTGTCGCTTTCTAACATTTTATCCGCAAGTATTTCACGCTGCCTTTGTTCCATAGGAAATTTTGTCCTGTATTTCAAATTATGCGCTCTTAAAAATGCGTCTATTTCAAAAGCAAGTTCAAATACTTCGTCTAATTCGTAATCCTGAGTAGCACCGTCCGGCTCTCTAAAATCTTTTTCATCTGCCATAGGCTAATCCTCCATATCAATATCAGGTTCAAGCTCCAGCTTAGAAAATTCATCATTCGTCATACGCTCCAGCTTGTCAATAACCGTTTCCGTAATTTCCTTTAATTCCGTATCTTCAATGTACGGAACAGAAAAACGGAGCTCTTTTAAAAGCTCCGTCTTATCAGATGTATCATAAATACACATCAAATTTATTTCGTCCTGTGAAAATGTCATAGTAAAATATCCTCCTTTTGTTGTTGTGTTTTTGATTTCATCGGTTCGGATTTACCCTTGTTTTCCGCAAGCTGCTTTTTGATTGATGGCTTTTTCGCTGTCCGTTCTGCAATTATGGCATTGTATAAATC
>NZ_JBKVWU010000032.1:0-22009 GCF_046972485.1 Hominilimicola sp. | reverse complement strand
GGCAAGCCGTATATCGAAGATAGGCTTGCCTGTTATTTGTTATAGCTATAATTTAAAGTATAAAAATAATATTTTGCACGTTCCGGACAATTTGTCGACGTCTGAGAGTGGAATTTTGAGGTAACTTCCCAATTCCACTCTATTTTCTTTTTACAAGTGCAGCGATACACGCGGTAAGTCCTATCAATCCAAGCGATATGACAAGCAAGAGTATCGGTATTGAGATATACGATTTTACAAAATCATCATTATTATTGTCCACATTATTTATATTCCAATTCATTTCGTTGTAAGTTTTAAACGGCGAATACAATCGAACTTCATCGCTTGTCGGCAAATCTTCACCCATACCAAGACGCATTAATGAATATCCGTTTTCGGTGTTTTGCAGAATTGCAAAACTGTATTCGGGTGTTCTTGTGTCACCTTCGTAATAAATGTCACCGAAAACAACAAATGTAACACCGCCGCCAATATCATAAACGCCTTTTATATCAACAATTTTCGTCGCAAAATAAACACCGAAACCGCCGATATAATAATAGTAACCGTCATTGTAACAGAAACCGCGTTCCAAAAGCTCATTTACAGGTGGTTTTTCGGGTGTTATGCGGAAAACTCTCGTCATAATATAATCGATATAATCACTGTTCACAAGTGTAACATTGTTATAACCCAAATTACTGCTGTTTCCCGTATCGGCGGGAATGTCGGTGAGGATTTGAAAATTTTTGTGAGTGTAAAGCACATATTTGAAAAGTTTGTCATAGTTATAATTTCTTATATTAAACCGCATAACATCAGCACAGGCGGTAAGGGTTTTCGTGATTTCCTGCTTTTCCGAAACTGACAGCTCATTTACTATGTTCGTAAAAGGGTAATCTGCTATGATTTCATCATTCGTTTTTGTGGGCATGGCAAAGACGGTATTGAACATAAGTGTAAGGATTGGTATAAAAAACAGTATTTTCTTCATAGAAAACCACGCCTTTCTCGATTTTTTTAACTAATAGTTACTTCATAAAAATATTATTTCCGAAAATTCGTTTTTTTTTCGCATTTTCTATTAAAAAATTCAAAAATATATGTTATAATAAAAATATCATACTAAAAAGGGGAATATTAATAATGATAAACGAAGTACAGGAAATATTGATTAATGAAAGCGAAATTCAAGAGAAAGTAAAATATTTGGCTGAGCAAATAAATAAAGATTATGCCGGTAAGGATATTGTACTTATGATTATCCTAAAGGGCAGTGTTGTTTTTTCGGCTGACCTTATGCGTTATCTTAATGTAAACGTTTCGCTTGACTTTATGCAGGTTTCAAGCTACGGAAGTTCGTCTGTTTCCGGTGAATTGAAGATTTTGAAAGACGGACAAATTGACGTAAACGGTAAAAATGTAATTATTGCGGAAGATATTATTGACAGCGGAAATACGCTAAGCGCACTTGTAAAGCTTCTAAAAAAGAGAGGTGCAAACGTTGAAATCTGTACACTTCTTTCAAAGCCTGCAAGACGTGAAACACAGGTTGACGTTAAATACGAAGGTTTTGAAATTCCTGACGAATTTGTTGTCGGCTACGGTATGGACTATGACGAAAGATTCAGAAATTTGCCATACATCGGTATACTAAAGAGAGAAGTGTACGGTGGTTGATATGAAAGCACTGCTTGTTGCAGTTAATGCAAAATATATTCATACTTCGCTTAGTGTACGAACGCTTAAAGCATACGCAAATTCTGATAATGTTGAGATGGCGGAATACACGATTAATGAGAGAGTAGAGGACATACTGCGTTCGATTTTTTTGAAAAAAGCGGACGTGGTTTTGTTTTCGTGCTATATTTGGAATGTTGAGGTCTGTCTTGATGTTGCCGATATGCTGAAAAAGGTTTCGCCGGAAACAAAGATTATTTTCGGCGGTCCGGAGGTCAGTTTTGACGATACGGAATATATGCAAAAGTACGATTTTATTGACGCGATTATGCGCGGCGAAGGGGAAGCGACTTTTAAAGAATGGCTTGAAATCGGTGAAATGGCGGACGGAATTACCTATCGTGAAAACGGCGAGATAATACGAAACAAAGACAGAGAGCTTATTCACGACATTACGTCAATTCCGTTTCCGTATACGGACGAAGATATTGAAAAAAACAGCGGCAAGCTGATATACTACGAATCAAGCCGCGGTTGTCCGTTTAGGTGCAGTTATTGCCTTTCGTCAACAACGCATAGTGTGCGTTTTAGGGATATGGACGTCGTGAAAGAAGAATTGATGTTCTTCGTGCGACATAATGTGAGAATTGTTAAATTTGTGGACAGAACGTTTAATGCGGACAGAAAACGTACTTGTGAGTTGGTGAAGTTTTTAATCGACAATGCAAAAAATACGACTTTTCATTTTGAAGTTGCGGCGGACCTTATAAATGATGAACTTGTCGAATTGTTCAAAACCGCGCCGGAAGGACTTTTTCAGCTTGAAATCGGTGTACAGTCAACAAATGACAAAACGATAAAGGCAATAGACCGAAAAACCGATTTTGAGATGATAAAACGTGCCGTAAAACTCGTGCAAAAAGCAGGCGGTGTACATATGCACCTTGACCTTATAGTCGGATTGCCTTTTGAAGATTTTAATTCGTTCGGTAAATCGTTTGACGATGTGTTTAATCTTCGTCCCGATGTACTTCAGCTTGGTTTCCTAAAACTTTTACGCGGAACGAAAATAAGAAGTGAAGAAGAAAAATACGGTTACCGATATAACTCAAAACCGCCGTATGAAGTGCTTAAAAACGACTTTATTTCCTATGAAGATGTGCTTTTGTTAAAGGGGATAGAGGAGGTTTTTGAACGGTACTACAACAGCGGTGTTTTTAAGGGTGCAATGGAATATTTGCTTGAAAAATATAATTCACCGTTTGAAATGTTTAAAAATTTGTGGCTGTTTTACGACGGAAACGGATACAATAAAGTCGGACAATCGCGAAATTCTTTGTATGAAATATTGTCGCATTTTTGTGATGATGAATTGTTTTGCGATATTTTAAAACTCGATTATTTTACATACAACAAGGGCGTAAATTCGCCGAAATGGTCGCTTACAAAATACGACAGGTCAATTTTAAAGACAAGATTTGATATATTGACAGATGAATTTATTGCAGAAAATTTGAGTGAATATGCAGATATTCCGACAAAAGAAACAGTCAAGTATTTGCAGTTTGAAACATTTGAATATGATGTTTTGTCGGATTGTGAAAAACGCAGAAATATAATAATTTTCGATAATAAGTATAACAGAAGGATAAGGGTATGCAAGGATTTGAAACAATAATAAACAGTATTATTAAACTCGGAATTGCAATGCTTGTCGGGTTTGTGTGCATAAAGACGGGTTACATAACGAAAGAGCAAAACAACGGACTTTCAAAAGTTATCGTGAGAGTGACGCTTCCGATACTCATTATAACTTCGCTTACAAGCCTTGAATTTGATACACAAAAATTGAAAAATTCGATTTATGTGTTGCTTGTGTCGATAGTCGCGGTTGCGTTTCTGTTTGCAGTCGGAACGGTCATGTCAAAAATAAGTAAAATGGATAAATCGCGAGCGATAATGCACCGATGTATGACGTGTTTCGGTAATGTTGTGTTTATGGCATTTCCGCTTATACAGGCACTTTACGGTGCAGAGGGACTTTTATATGCGGCGATTTATGAACTTGCAAACGATACTTGTCTTTGGACGCTCGGCGTGTATCAGATGAAGTCGATAGAGGAAAAAGAAAAATCGTTTATGGGAAGTATAAAAAATCTTGTAAATCCCGGAACGATTGCGTTTGTTGTCGCATTTGTGATGATGGCATTCGGACTGAAATTCAGCGGTATATTCGGGGAAGTAATGACCGGTATCGGCAGTACAACAACGTATTTGTCGATGTTCTTTATAGGCGGTACGCTTGCACTTGTTGATTTTAAGCATATATATAAACGTGTGTGGCTGTTTGTATTGACGGCGGTTAAGATGGTTATTATACCGATTATATTGATGTTTGTTTTAAAACCGTTTAATCTCGGTGAAATGGTTACGGCGGTTATCGTACTGCAAGCCGCAATGCCTGCGTCAACCATACTTGTAATACTCGGTATGGAATATGACGGCGATGTGCTTTATTGTGCGGAGGGTGTGTTTATAACGCATCTGTTGGGACTTTTGACGTTGCCGTTTGTGTATTACCTTATGAGCGTGATTTAAAATAATTTGTAATGCGGTTTTTCTTCGTTGAAAAACAGGTAACGTATATAGTCGTCAACGACTATACAGACAGGACTTAGTAAAAACCATAAAAACATATACGGCAGACATATCTGCCCCATAATATTGAACGGCAAATCGTAGTAATCCCATACGTTAAGATTTAGCAATAAATTAAAAATACACCCAAAGATAAATTCCATTAATGTTATGATAAATGTGCCTATCAGCATTTGTATTAACAAAGGAATATCCCAGGTGTATTTTTTGTTTATAAGTCCTAAAAGTACAAAGCATATTCCGCCCAATATAAACATACTCCAGTGCGAATATCCGCGCCAAAGCATTTCAATCAAGACGTATACTATGCCGCCGAAGGAAAATAAAAAGAAGTATTTTAAAACACTTGCCATACAATATCAATCCTTTCAGAAGATATGATATTATTATATGTAGGGCAAGTGTTTTTTAATCAAAGAATCATTACAAAAGTACCGGCTGTTATAAGAATACCGCCCATAACCGTCTTGAATGTCAAGTCCTCTTTAAGAATTACAAAGGCAAGTATCATTGATATAACAACACTGAATTTGTCAATCGGAACTACTTTTGACGCATCACCGAGTTGAAGTGCTTTGTAGTAGAATAGCCAAGAAAGACCTGTGGCAATTCCCGAAAGTACAAGGAATATCCAGCTTTTTGCGGTTATATCCTGTATTCCGCTTTGTGCGCCTGTCATAAAGACAATTCCCCATGCCATTATAAGTACAACGATTGTTCTTATTGCAGTGGCAAGGTTTGAGTTTATGTCGCTTATTCCGATTTTTGCAAGTATTGAGGTAAGTGCAGCGAAAAATGCCGATAGTATTGCGTAAATTACCCAACTGTCTTTAAACATTTTAATTCATCTCTTTTGTATTGCTTTTGTATGTGATAATGAGTCACTCGCAGTCGGCGAACGTAGGGAGCGGCACCTCGATGTCCCAAAAGCCACCCCACAGTCAGCTGTGCTGACAGCTCCCCTCAATGGGAGCGCCTTGTAGGGGCGATCATTGGTCGCCCTATAATTAAATATCAAGGTTTGAAACATATTTCGCGTGTTTTTCAATAAACTCACGACGCGGTTCAACCTTATCACCCATAAGTATTGTAAATGTTTCGTCCGCAATCATTGCGTCCTCGATATCAACCTTTAACATAGTTCTCTTAGCAGGGTCCATTGTGGTTTCTTTAAGTTCGGCAGGGTCCATCTCACCCAGACCTTTATAACGCTGAACTTTTGCACCGGGTCCCATTTCGGCTATAAGTCTGTCACGTTCATCGTCCGTAAACGCAAACTTTTCAACAAGGTTTTTATTCTTACCCTTGAACACCTTGAAAAGCGGCGGTTGTGCGATATACACATTACCGTTTTCGATAAGCGGACGCATATGTCTGAAGAAGAATGTCAAAAGCAATGTTCTGATATGCGCACCGTCAACATCGGCATCCGCCATAATAACGATTTTACCGTATTTTAAATTATCGATATTGAAATCATCGCCGATACCTGTACCGAGTGCCTGTATAATAGGCAACAACTTTTCGTTTGAGTAAACCTTGTCAATTCTTGATTTTTCAACATTAAGCATTTTACCCCAAAGAGGAAGGATTGCTTGGAAACGTCTGTTTCTGCCTTGCTTTGCGCTGCCGCCGGCACTATCACCCTCGACTATAAACAATTCTGCGTAATCCGCACCCTCATCGGTACATCTTGCAAGTTTACCCAAAAGCGAAGAATTGCTGCTTGAGTTTTTACGCGATGCCTCACGCGCCTTTTTTGCGGCCTCACGAGCACGTGACGCGGTCAAAGTCTTTTCGATAATAATTTTTGCGATTTTAGGATTTTCCTCAAGGAATGCAGAAAGCTTATCGTTTAAAGCATTTTCAACAAGAGCTCTTGCCTCACTGTTACCAAGCTTTGTTTTCGTCTGACCCTCAAACTGTGCCTCGACAACCTTAACGCTGATTACTGCGGTAAGTCCTTCACGAGTATCTTCGCCCGATAGGTTAGGGTCTTTTTCTTTTAGTAAATTATTCTTTTTTGCGTAGTCATTTATGACACGTGTAAGACCTGATTTAAAGCCTGTTTCGTGCGTACCGCCTTCGCCTGTGTGAATGTTGTTTGCGAAGCTTAGAAGTGACTCTGTATATGATGTTGTGTACTGCATAGCAACTTCAACCATCATATCCTCACGCTGTGCTTCAAAGTAAATAATATCATCGTGAAGCGGGTCTTTGTTTCTGTTTAAGTATTGTACAAATTCCTTTATACCGCCTTCTGCGTGTAGAGTGACCGTTTCGGGATTTTCAACACGATAATCGGTAAACAGGATTTTTACACCCTTATTAAGAAATGCCTGTTCACGAAGTCTTTTTAAAAGTACATCGTAATCAAATTCAAGCACTTCAAAAATTTCGGGGTCAGGCTTAAATGTAATTTTTGTACCGGTCTTGTCGGTATCACCGATAACCTTTAGTTTACAAGTAGGCTTACCGCGTTCGTAACTTTGATAATGAACGTGTTCGCCGTCGCTTACTTCTACTTCAAGATGTTCCGAAAGTGCGTTTACAACAGAAGAACCGACACCGTGCAAACCGCCCGATACCTTGTATCCGCCGCCACCGAATTTACCGCCGGCGTGAAGAATTGTAAGTACAACTTCGACTGTCGGAATACCCTGCTGTGGGTGAATACCGACAGGAATACCACGACCGTTATCTGTGACGGTCACTGAATTGTCAGGGTTTATATCAACTTTAATTTCTGTACAATAGCCTGCAAGTGCCTCATCAATAGAGTTGTCTACGATTTCATAGACAAGGTGATGCAGACCTGCCGACGAAGTAGAACCGATATACATACCCGGACGTTTTCTTACTGCGTCAAGACCTTCGAGTACCTGTATTTGACTTTCGTCATAGGTGGTTTCAATCTTTTCCAAATCACTCATATTTTTTTCTCCCTTTATCTTAATTTTATCCATTTTGCGTGTATTATAAACCACGTTTTGCCAATACTTTTGAAGAAACGGAGGATATAAAAACTTTCGTTTCGTCTTTTTCCTTAACTACAACAAATGATTTCGGCAAATCGTCGGTTGAATTTATAATCAGACCGTTTTTTTGAGATTCGGCAAGGAAGTTTCTGCCGAGCCTTGAAACAGTCGTATTATCCATATCAAATATTCCTATTATATCTTTTGTGTTTACAACAATGTTTTCCTCAACTCTAAGGTACATTAATTTTCCTCCCTTACGACAGAGCCGTTTTTTATTTTAAATAACTTCGTATTGTCGGTGCTTTCGATAAGGTCGGTGTCCGTTGAAGTTATAAGAACTTGCTTATCGCGAATTTTCTGCGAAAGGTACATTCGGCGGTTAATGTCAAGCTCACTCATTATATCATCAAGCAGAAGTATCGGATATTCGCTTTTTATGTGATGAATATAATCGGCTTGTGCAATTTTCATTGACAGTGCAGATGTACGCTGTTGACCTTGTGAGCCGTAAATTTTTGCCTCACTGCCATTGATTGTGATGTGCAAATCATCTCGCTGTACGCCGACTTGGGCGGAGGCTAAATCAATTTCGCGTCTTTGATTTTTTTCAAGATATTCGTATATCGAATCTTTATCATCACCGCTTGCCCTCATACCCGGCATATACGATATTTGCAATTTTTCGCCCGATATTTCATTTTGTATGGCGGCTGAAAAGTCATTTATCAACTTGACAAAATCGGTGCGGTATTTGATGATTTTTTCGCCCTCTGCGGCAAGCTGTTCATTCCATACGGAAAGCATCATATCCGACTTTGCACCTTTTGCACGAAGAACTTTGAGTAAGCTGTTTTTTTGACCCAACGCCTTGTGATAGTCGATTAGGCTTGTAAGGTATCGCGGATAAAGCTGACTTACCGATGAATCGATAAACTTTCGTCTTGCGGACGGCGAACCTTTGACAAGCTCCAAATCTTCGGGTGAAAACATTACAACGTTTAGATAATTCATAAGTTTGCTTAGTTTTGTTATCTGAACGTGATTGATTTTAATGTTCTTTCTGCCGTTTTTCATAAGCTGCATAGCGGCTGTGTAATCACGTTCCGAATCGTGAAAATCAAGCGACAGACGCGAAAAATCTTCACCGAATTTTATAAGCTCTTTATCGGACTTTGCTCTGTGACTTCTGCCTTGTGAGAAAATATATACCGCCTCTAAAATATTTGTTTTACCCTGTGCATTGTCGCCGTAAATCACGTTTGTGTACGGGGAAAACTCAATTTTTTCGGAAGTATAATTTCTGAAATTCGCAAGGGACAGTGAGGAAATATACATTTATTCCGCTCCTACTTCGACTTCGACTGTCGCGTCCTCAAATTCGACCGTAACTTTGTCACCCGGACGGATTTTCTTGCCGCGCATTGTGCAAACTTCACCGTTTACCGATACGATACCGTCAAAAATCATATCCTTAGCCATAGCACCGCTTTCGGCAAGTGCGGAAAATTTAAGCAGTTGGTCAAGTTTTATATATTCGGTTGTGATGTTTATATTCATTTTTTCCATAAGACTTTATTCCTCAATAAATTATTAATTCTGTAATCTTGTTACAGATGTAACACCTTGAATTTGAACTATTTTCTTTTTTAGAAGTGCAAGATCGGAGGTGTTTCTGATTTCGACACCGATTTGTATAATTGCGATACCTTTTTTGTTTACATACGCATTTACCGATTTAAAAGGTATTTTAAGTGCCGAAAGAATGTTTGTAATTTCAAGCAAAACACCATCGCGGTCAGGTGCTTCCACCTGCAAGTTGGCAATGTATGACGTACTGCGTTCATCGTCCCACCATACGTCAATAAATCTGCCCTTGTCTTCTTCGGACATTGACTGCGGATTCATATTCGGACAGTCGCGTCTGTGAACACTTACGCCTCTGCCTTTTGTGATAAAGCCGACAATGTCGTCACCGGCAACGGGGTTACAGCAACGTGCAAGACGTACAAGACAGTTATCAATGTCTTTAACAACGATACCTTTGCTTGATGCGTGACGTTTAGCCGGTTCGGCTTGAACGGTTTTGCTTTCCTCGTTGTATACCGCCTCAAGATTTTTCTTTGCTTCAAGATTTTTGTTCAGCTTTGTCCATTCGTCACGAAGTCTGAAAACGACTTTTTGTGCGGTAAGCCCACCGTATCCGACGCTTGCGTATAGGTCGTCAATACTTTGAAAACCGTATCTTCTCAAAAGAATAGCAATCCATTCTTGCTTGAAAAGCTGTTCGTGAGTGTTGCCGATACGTCTTAATTCTCGTTCGATAAGTTCTTTGCCGTGTTCAATATTTTCGTCACGTCTTTCGCGTTTAAACCACTGATTAATCTTGTTTTTTGCCTGTGAAGTGCGACAGATTTTCAGCCAGTCACGGCTCGGACCGTGCGTATTTGCGGTTAGAATTTCAACTATTTCACCGTTTTGTACCATATAGTTGTTCGGAACGATTTTTCCGTTTACCTTTGCACCGCTCATTTTATATCCGACTTCCGAGTGTATTGCAAAAGCAAAGTCAATAACCGTACTTTTTGCAGGAAGTGAAATAACTTTACCTTGTGGGGTAAATACGAAAACTTCTTCTTCAAACAAGTCGAATTTAAGTGTGTTAAAGAAATCGTCGGTATCTATAATATTTGTCTGTGTATCAAGCAGTTGACGTACCCATTCAAGTTTTGAATCCATATCGGTTTTACCTGATATACCTTCTTTGTACTTCCAGTGTGCTGCGATACCGTTTTCGGCAATTCGGTGCATTTCCCAAGTACGAATTTGAATTTCAAAAGGTGTACCGTTAGGACCTATAACCGTTGTATGAAGTGATTGATACATATTCGGTTTAGGCATTGCGATATAGTCCTTGAAACGCATAGGAACGGGAGTGTATAAATCGTGTACCATACCGAGTACCGCGTAACAGTCAGCAACGGTGTCAACGATAATTCTGACTGCGAAAAGGTCGTAAAGTTCGTCGATTGTCTTATTCTGCGTGTACATTTTTCTGAAAATACTGTAAAAATGCTTTGCACGTCCTGTAACTTGACTTTTAATATCCATTTGGTCAAGTTTTTCACGAAGTACGTCCATAATGTCGCGTATGTACTTTTCGCGTTCGTCTTTTTTCTGATTTATGCTTTGACGAATTTCTTCGTATGCGACAGGGTCAAGGTACTTTAAAGCCAAATCCTCAAGTTCGATTTTGATTTTGGACATACCGAGACGGTGGGCAAGAGGAGCATATACGTCAAGCGTTTCTTTTGAGATTAAAAGCTGTTTTGCACGCGGCATAAAGTTCAATGTACGCATATTGTGCAGTCTGTCGATTAGCTTTATTATAACAACACGTATATCCTTTGCCATTGCAAGAAACATTTTTCTTAAGTTTTCGACCTGCTGTTCCTCACGGGTGTTGTATTTGATTTTTCTAAGTTTCGTAACTCCGTCAACAAGTTCCGCAACGCTTTTGCCGAATATCGTTTCGATATTCTCATAAGTGTAAGGTGTATCCTCTACAACATCGTGTAAAAGTGCCGCCGAAATTGCTGTTGCATCAAGCGAAAGCTGTGCCGCAATATATGCAAGCTGAACAGGGTGCTCGATATACGGTGCACCGCTGCGGCGGAATTGGTGACTGTGAGCAGATTTTGCAAGCTTATAGGCAACGTAAATCATATCTGTGTTGGCATTCGGGCTGTAACCCTTAACCATACCGATAATTTTATCTACAAGTACATCTGTATCATCAGCGTGTTGAGGTATTTTTTCCGGCGAAAGAATTACCGGCTCTTTTGCTTCGGGCATATGCTCACTTCCTTTTTATGTCTTTTAAAATTAGTTGTACGGTTTCATTCCCTTGATAATGGTTAATATCCATTTGGAATGCTATATTTACAGTATCGCCTTGATGGATAAATTCCGCAAATTCACCCATTCCGAAACCGATACAGTTTATTGTCTGATTATTTTTCACTATGCGAAGTCTTAAATGCTTGTTATCCGCACCGACAGGGGCGATATTCATAACCTGTGCGTGTGCAAGTGCGAATACGGGCTTTTCATTGTTCATACCGAACGGCTCAAGTTTTGAAAGCAGTTTTGCGTTTTCAAGAGTTACGGAACGCTCTGAAAGCGGACAGTCAATATCAACTGTCGGTATCATATCCTGTTCGGTCAATACTTCGTCTGCATATTTGTTTATCTCTTTTATGAATGAGTCAATATCGGACATATTGACGTTCAATCCTGCCGCCACTGCGTGACCGCCGAAATCAATAAGCTGTTTTTCACAATGTGTAAGTGCGTCAAAAAGGTTGAAACCCTTTATACTTCTTCCCGAACCTTTTCCGACACCGTTAGTGTGGGAAATAAGTATGCAAGGCTTGTAATACATATCACATAACCTTGACGCAACAATTCCGATTACACCTTGATGCCAATTTTCCTGTGCAAGCACGATAACTTTTTTCTTTTCAAAATTCGGATCTTTTGCAATCAGTTCCAATGCCTCGTCAAATATTTGACGTTCGGTTTGCTGACGTTCTTTATTTTCAGTATCAAGTAAAAGTGCCAATTCTCTTGCACGGCTTTCGTCATTTGTAAGCAGCAGTTCAACGGCTGTTGCCGCACTGCCGAGTCTGCCTGCGGCATTCAATCGCGGTGCGATTGAAAAAGCAATAGTTGACGCGTTTAAAGGTTTATCCAAAACACCTGCAACTTCCATTATTGCACGAATGCCTATTCTTTTTGGATTGTGCAAAATTTTTAAGCCTTTATCCACGATAACTCTGTTTTCGCCCAAAAGCGGTACAACGTCGGCAATAGTGCCGAGAGTGGCTATATCGACATATTGATTAAACACATCTGTGGTTTTAAGTCTGTTTTTAATTGCAAGAGCCAAAATAAACTTGAAAGCCACACCTACTCCTGCAAGTGCGTCAAACGGATAGTCGCAGTCGGGTCTTTTCGGGTTTAAAATAGCCGCCGCGGCTGTCGGAAGTCGGTCTTTGCAAGTGTGGTGATCGGTAATAATAACGTCCATTCCCTGAAGTTTTGCAAATTCCACTTCACCGATAGCGGTTATACCGCAGTCAACGGTTATCATAAGTTTTATACCTTGTTTGAATAGCTTGTTTACAGCCATGATGTTTATACCGTACCCCTCACCTTTGCGGTCGGGTATGTAGTATTCGACATCTGCGCCGAGTGAAAGTAAAAATTTATATAAAAGTGCGGTTGAGGTAATTCCGTCAACGTCATAGTCACCGTAAACCGCGATTTTTTCGTTGTTTTGAATTGCGTTTGTTATGCGTTCGACTGCCTTGTCCATATCAAGCATAAGCATTGGATTTATAATATCAGCCATTGATTTTCTCAGATAAGGTGCAATATCCTCACTTTCAATTCCTCTGTTTAAAAGTATGGTTGAAATAACGCGGGGAATATGGTGTTCCTTAGATATTTCGTCAATGGTTTCTTCTTTGATTTTTTTACTTTTTATATTCCAAATCTTATCTATCATATTTTACTCCAAAACGCAATTTTTTTAACATAAATACTACTTATTATTATAACATTTTTTTAAGAAAAATTCAAGTAAAACAGGGTTTTTTGAATAAAATAATCAACAATGGTTAAAATAGAATTTGAAGAAGGGAGTGAATATAAATGAGCAGTAAATTCAATAATTGCAATAACCAAAACCAACAGCAGAACCAAAATCAAAATCAAAATCAGCAACAAAACCAACAGCAAAATCAAAAACAAAACAAGAAAAATAATAACTTTAACAATCAAAAAAACAACCAAAACAATTTTTAAGAAAAAAATACGGCATTGCGGAAAATTTGCAATGCCGTGTTTTTTATTTTTTCAGAGTTCCAAGACTTGCGGCTTTAAGATAGGCGTTAATAAAACCGTTTAAGTCGCCGTCCATAACCGCACCGATATTACCCATTTCAAAACCTGTTCTAAGGTCTTTAACCATAGTGTAAGGCTGGAATACATATGAGCGGATTTGACTGCCCCAACCGTTATCCATCTGTTCACCTTTGATGTCGGAAATCTTTTCTTTCTGCTGTTGCTCGGCAAGCTCGACAAGCTTTGCTTTAAGCATTTTCATTGCGTAATCTCTGTTTTGGTGTTGAGAACGCTGTGTTTGACAAGATGTTACGACACCTGTCGGGATATGTGTAAGACGGACTGCGGAACTTGTCTTGTTGATATGCTGACCGCCCGCACCGCTCGCACGGAATGCCTCCATCTTAATATCTTCGGGACGAATATCAACTTCCACGTTGTCGTCAAGTTCGGGCATAACTTCGATTGATGCGAATGAAGTCATACGCTTGCCGGCGGAGTTGAAAGGTGAAATTCTCACAAGACGGTGTACGCCTTTTTCGGCTTTAAGATAGCCGTAAGCATTAAGACCGTCGATTTCTATTGTACAGCTTTTAATACCTGCCTCATCACCCGGAAGCGAATCGAGAACAGTTGCGGTATAGCCGTTTTTCTGCGCCCACATTTGATACATACGGATAAGCATTTCGCACCAATCCTGTGCCTCTGTACCGCCTGCACCTGCGTGGAACGTCATAATTGCGTTGTTTTTGTCGTAATGACCGCTCAAAAGGGTTTCAAGCGTCATTTTGTCAATATCCGCCTCGATTTCTTCAGTTGCCGAAACAACATCGGGTAACATACTTTCGTCGTTTTCCTCGTTTGCAAGGTCGATTAAAACAAGTGTATCTTCCCATTTTGAAACAAGGTTGTTAAACGCCTCAACCTTGTCTTTTAATTGCTTTGTTTTTTGAAGAACTTTCTGTGAATTATCCATATCGTCCCAAAATCCCGGCTGGGCGCTTTGTTCTTCAAGTTTTGTTATTTCACTTTCCGCACCTGCGATGTCAAAGTGAATCCCTCAAATCGTTTATGCTGTCTTCAAAGCCTTGCAGCTTTAGTCTGTACTCATCGTACTCTAACACATTTATCACTTCTTTCGTTTTATTTGTTAATTTCCGTAAATCTTGTGAATTTCATCGGAATAAGTACCGTCTTGATTATACACATAAAGCGGCGGCAAAAGCTTTAATTCCTCACCGCCGTCACGCATACCCTCGATTAATACCATATTCGGTACTTTATCATATGACGGATGGACGAAACGCATACGCTTCGGCTCTATTTTGTATTTACGCATGGCACACATAATGTCTACAAGTCTGTTAGGTCTGTGAATCATAAAAAATCTGCCTTTCGGAATAAGCAGTTTTGCACTGACGTTTATAACGTCATCAACAGTACACATAACCTCGTGACGTGAAATTGATTTTGTGTCAATATCATTTTGATTACCGCTGCCGCACTTCATATACGGCGGATTGCAGGTTATTTTGTCAAAACTGTCACGACCGTATATAGAAACGGCGGTTTTTAAATCGCCGCATTCTATGGAAATACGATCTTCAAGCTTGTTATGTTCCACACTGCGCTGTGCCATTTGTGCAATCTCTTCCTGTATTTCAAGACCGAAAATTTTCGGTGTGTTTGTTTTTGCGGATAAAAGCAAGGGTACAATACCTGTACCTGTGCATAAATCAAGTGTTTTTTTAGACCTTGTTTCCTTTGCAAAATCGGATAATAAAACAGCGTCAATACCAAACTTGAAACCGTTTTTCTTTTGGATTATGAAAAGACCGTTTTGCAAATCGTCCAAACATTCATCATCTTTTATCATCAGTCCTCGTTTGCAATGTTGTCAACAACCGCAAAGCTGATTTCGCCTGCTGCCGCAACTTGACCGCCTACTGTTGCTTTTACGTTTGCTTTACCCATTCCGTGACGGTAAGTAACCAAATCAGCGTGAAGCTCCAATGTATCGCCCGGAACTACCTGACGGCGGAATTTGAAATTGTTGATACCTGTGAATACACCGAGTTTACCTCTGTTTTCGGGCATTGACAAAAGCATTACAGCACCGACTTGTGCAAGTGCCTCTGTAATAAGTACGCCCGGCATAATTGGGTTACCCGGGAAGTGACCTGTAAATTGAGGTTCGTTTGCCGTTACGTTTTTGATACCTGTTATGCTTTTGCCTTCTTCAAAATCAACAATTTTGTCTATAAGCAAAAACGGATAACGGTGCGGAAGAATTTTTTGGATTTCTACGTTTGTTAGTGTGATTGGTTCGTTTTTCATAATTAATATATCCTCTCTTTTTTAATCTCTGATGTATGCTTTTTTGTGGAATATATGAGTCGGCTCGGTAACTGTGTCGATATTGTCAAGTGCAATTCCCGCACCTTTTGCAACGCAGTCGATTATATCCGGTGCAAGCACCACTTTGACGCCGATGTCGTCCGAAATACGCTTGTCCAAACCGTAAATCAAAGAACCGCCGCCTGTCATTATTATTCCGTCTTGTATAATGTCACCGTGAAGTTCGGGAGGTGTTTCTTCAAGCACTTCCTTAATTCTCTCAGTCATATTATAAACAAAATCATCAAATGCGGGGTATAGGTCGTTTGAAGAAATAGTTACTTCTTTCGGAAGCCCCGAAAGTACGCTGATACCTTTTGCTTTGCATAACAGCTCATTTGAACGCGGTATAACACCGCCGATTTCCATTTTAATTCTTTCGGCTGTTCGCGGACCGATAATCATACCCATTTCTTTGCGCATATAACGAATAATCGCCTCGTTAAATTCGTCACCGGCGATTTTCAGCGAACGGCTGACAACGATACCGCCAAGCGATAATACTGCAATGTCGGTTGTACCTCCGCCTATGTCCACAACCATAGTACCGTGCGGACGTGAAATATCAAACCCTGCACCGAGTGCTGCCGCAACAGGTTCTTCGATAATGTAAATATCTTTTGCACCGACATCTCTTGCCGCCTCAATTACGGCTCTTTGTTCAACGTCCGTAACACCGCTCGGAACGCACATCATTATGCGTGGGTGACCGATTGTTCGTGAAAATATTTTTGAAAAGAAATGTTTAATCATTTCCTGTGTAAGCGTAAGATTTGAAATTACACCGTCAATAAGCGGACGAACGGCCTGTATATGCGGCGGAGTTCTTCCGAGCATTGCGAGTGCGTCTTTGCCTACGGCACAAACTTCGTTTGTTTTGGTGTTTACCGCGATAACGGTCGGCTCACGCAGTACAATGCCCTTGTTTTTGATATAGACAAGCACCGTCGCAGTGCCTAAGTCTATACTTATATCATTATTGAACATATTTCTGCTCCTAAATTAACAAAATCGGACTATACGCAAAATGCTTATAGCCATATACTATTATTATATCGTATTATTCGTTTTAACTCAACCTATTTTCAGAAGTTTTTTCGCATTTTTGTAAAAAATATTGTTACAATCTTCCTCTGAAAGAGGTAAGGCAGATAAATGTTTTGCCATTTGACCTTGCTTTTCCCAAGGTGAATCTGTCGCGTGAAGTATTTTTTCACTGCCGTGATTTTTGATTATGCGTAAAAGCTGTTCATCTGTGATAAAGTTAAGCGTAAAGGCTGTGTCGAAATATATCGGTGTGCCGACAAGGTATTTTTCGACATCGTCCCATAACTTCCAGCCGCCCAAATGTGCGGCAACGATTTTGTCGCCTTTAACGTAGTCAAGAACGTGAGAAAGCCTTTCGGGAGTACAGTGAACAGGCGGATCGATACCTATATCTTTGCCCGAATGAAGTACGGTTATAAGGTCGAGTTCCTCACATTTTTTCAGAATTTGTATTGATTCTTTGCTGTCGATGTAAAATTGTTGATATTCGGGGTGTAGCTTGATACCTTTAAGCCCTTTTTCTTTGATGTCATACAAAACACTTTCCCAATCCGATTGCATAGGGTGCAGACTGCCGAGTGAATAAATACCGTCAATACCGTTTATTGATGCGGCGAAGTTATTTATTGTTGTTGATTGCTTTACGTTCGTGGCAATCGGAAGTACAAGCGATATGTCAACGTTGTTTTCACGCATTGACTGCTTGAGTGCGTCAAGTGTACCGCGTAGTTCGGCTTTGTGTGGCCTGTATTCTTCTTTGATGTTCGATTCAAGTAATTTTATCGTTTTGTCCGCTATTTTGTCTGGAAAAATATGTGTATGAAAATCTGTCAGCATTTTAAATATCCTTTCGTTTGATTGATTATATTATAGCATAAAACAGTATATAATATCAAGAAAAAAGAACCGATTTTATTGTCGGCTCTTTAGTGGTGTTATTTATGAATTTCCTTCATTTCTTCGTGCATATTTGCGGCGTTTTGAGTAATTTTTTCAAGGTCGTTTCTTTCCTCAACCTTATCGACAAGTGATGATGCCATAGGAACGTCCGCCTCACGGCTTGCCTGATATTTATATGCAAGTTTCAAAAGTATCGGTGTAACGATGGTTGTTGCAACAACGACAAGTACAAGCGGTGCGAAAAATTCGTCTTTCATAAGTCCCATTGACATACCCTTTGTGGCAACGATAAGTGCAACTTCACCTCTTGAAATCATACCGATACCGATTTTAACAGATTGAAGATTTGTGTATTTGCATATCTTGGCACCAAGTCCGCAACCAATCATCTTTGAAAGAATTGCGACTACAAGCAATAATACGGTAAGTACTACAACCGTTGCAGACATATTGCTGAATGTTACTTTAAGACCGACGCTTGCAAAGAATACCGGTGAAAGAAGAACGTATGAAACCGTATCAAAACGGTTTAGCATATACGAAGTTTTTTTGTTGTTTGAAAGGATAAGACCTGCAACGAAAGCACCTGTAATATCACTTACACCGAAGAAATATTCGGCGGAGAATGACATAAGCAAACAGAATGCAAATGCAAGAATTACGAAACGTCTTAAATCCTTTTTGTATTTGTTAATCCACGGATTGACAAACTTGATGAAAAGAAATGCCACAACTCCGCAGAATATGAAGAAACCGAGTATCTTCAAAAGTATTACCCACAGAGAAACGTCACTGCCGGCAAAGCTTGAAATAACAGTAAGTGCAATAATACCGAGTACGTCGTCTATAAGTGCCGCACCCAAGATTGCGTTACCTGTTTTTGTCGAAAGTTTGCCGAGTTCTTTAAGTGTTTCAACTGTGATACTGACAGATGTTGCGGTTAGAACGACGCCGACAAATATGTTTTGCAGCATTGTCTGTTGGTCGGTTACCGGGTTGTAGATCGTGGCTACAAAGTATCCGCCGATAAGCGGTACGATAACGCCGAGCAGAGCGATTATAAACGACGCAAGACCTGTCTTTTTCAGTTCCTGAACGTCTGTTTCAAGACCGGCTGCGAACATAAGTACGATAACACCGATTTCGGCAATGTTCTTGATAAAATCGGTTTCCTGCAAAACTCCGAAACAGGCAGGACCTAAAAGAAGTCCGGCGATAAGAGCACCGACTACCTGTGGCAGTTGGATACGTCTTGTTAAAAGTCCGAGGATTTTTGTACTTATCAAAATAAGTGCAATGTCGAGTAAATATTTGTAAGATTCCATTGTTGTTGCCTCCTATATAAATAAGTATTAATTTTTTAAATCTAAGAATTAATTTTACTCCTATAAGTGCATTTTATCAAGACAGCAAAAAAAACAAAATTAATAAAATTTTTTGTCTATTTTTCTACTTTTAGGACAGACGGTGTGAATTTGATTAAAATATAATTGCAATTAGGCGTGAAGTGGTATATAATATAAATATGCTGCAGACAAAACCGTTGCAGTTTTGTCTGCTTTATTTTGTTGACAGGCTCAGCATTAAAAAATAACAGAGTAGATTCGTGTGCGTGAAGTGCGGAGTGAACGGGGAGTTGTCACTTTGACGAAAAGCCTTAGGCTTGCGGTATACGGATTGCATCCCGCTGATTTACGGTAGAGAATATTATTTAAGCTCCCTATGGCAAGGGAGCTTTTTCTTTTTAACGGGACGGCTTTGTCTGAAAGGATATGAAGTTGATGAATTACAAAGAGGCAAGAGAGTACATAAAAAAAGCCTCGCAATATGGGATTGTTCCGGGATTGGATAATATATCAAATCTCTGCGATAAACTCGGTAATCCGCAGAATGAACTTGAGGTTATTCACATCGCCGGCACTAACGGTAAAGGAAGTGTAGGTGCTTTTGCCGAACAGATTTTGATTGAGTCCGGCAAGAAAGTCGGACGATATGTTTCACCGTCGGTTTTTGATTATCTTGAACAGTTTCGTATAAATGCAGAAAATATGAGTGAGGACAGATATGCTTATTATATAAGCCGTATCAGTGAAGTTGCGGACAAAATGACTCCGCACCCTACACCTTTTGAAATGGAAACGGCGGCGGCATTTTTGTATTTTAAAGAAGAACAATGTGACGTTGTTTTGATTGAAGTCGGTATGGGCGGACGTGAGGACGCAACCAATATTATTCCGAAAAGTCTTGTGTCGGTGATAACTCCGATAAGTATGGACCATATGAAATTCCTTGGCAACACGCTGGAAGAAATCGCATATCAAAAGTCGGGTATTATAAAAAACAACGGACTTGTCGTTACGGCAAAACAGGAAAATTGTGTGATGAATGTCATAGAAAACGAGTGCTGTGAAAAAAATGCACGGCTTATAAAAGCCGACAATGTGACGGAATATGAAATATCGCTTGACGGTGAATATCAACGCGAAAATGCCGCCGTTGCGGAAGAAGTGTGCAGGCATATTGACGGTGTGAGCGAAAATGATATAAAGAACGGTTTAATAAATACGGTATGGCACGGCAGGTTTGAAAAAATATGCGATAAACCTGAATTTATAATTGACGGCGCACATAATACTGACGGTGCGAAAAGGCTCAAAGAAAGTATCGGAAAGTATTACGGCAATCGAAAAATCGTGTATATAACAGGTGTGTTTGCGGATAAGGCATACAAGCAAATTGCTGAAATAACCGCACCGCTTGCACAGAAAATATACACGATTACACCGAACAATCCGCGAGCGTTATCAAACGAAAAATATGCAAGTGCAATAAGTGAATATAATCAAAATGTTGAGGTGGTAAGTCTTGATACAGCACTTAAATTGTGCCTTAATATGACGGACTGCGTTGTTATTGCGTTCGGTTCATTGTCATTTTTGGGTGAATTGAAAAGAAAAACGGACGACATAATAAGTATGCGAAAATGCAACAATATTTTGAAGAATAAAAATTTTCGTGACATTCTGTCAAAAATAAATTCTGCCGAAAAGGACAGAATTTACTGCAATCACGGAATTGACCATCTTTTAGACGTTGCAAGAAGTGCGTATATTTTGAATTTGGAAAACGGACTTAACATACCGAAAGAGATTATATACGGTACGGCTTTACTGCACGATATAGGACGGTATGAGCAGTATAAAAACGGCATAAATCATCACAAAGCAGGCGGTGAAATTGCGAAAAAAATACTTTGTGAATGTGGGTTTGCAAGTGATGAGATTGAATATATGGTTGAAGCGGTAAGGGCGCATAGGGAAATACCCGAAAAAGCGGAAACACTCGGCGACATTATTGCGATTGCGGATAAGAGAACACGTTTGTGTATGATGTGCAACGCAATAGATACCTGCAAGTGGAGCGAAAATGAGAAAAATACAGATATAGTGTTGTAAGGGGGATAAAAATGATAATAGGAAACAAGGAATTCGGAAATCATACATATGTAATGGGTATATTGAATGTGACGCCCGATTCATTTTCGGACGGAGGTAAGTTTAATAATATTGACAGTGCTTTAAAGCATACCGAACAGCTTATAAATGACGGTGCGGATATAATTGATGTCGGCGGTGAATCGACAAGACCGAATTATACAAAAATCAGTGATGAAGAAGAAATTGAAAGAGTTGTGCCTGTAATAGAAAAAATCAAGGCTGATTTTGATGTGCCTGTTTCGATAGACACATATAAAAGCAAGGTAGCCGCGGCGGCTGTCGGAGCAGGCGCGGATCTTGTAAATGATATATGGGGATTGAAATACGATAAGAATATGGCGGAAGTGATTGTAAAATCGGGTGCGGCGTGTTGTCTTATGCACAACAGAGAAAGAGCAGAATATAATTCCTTTGTGGAGGACGTACTTGACGACCTTAGAGAAACAATAGCCATTGCGAAAAAAGCGGGTATTGCTGACGATAAAATAATACTTGACCCCGGTGTGGGTTTTGCGAAGTCGTATGAACAAAATCTTATTATAACGAATAACGTAGACAGACTTAACGAACTCGGCTACCCTGTTTTGCTCGGTACGTCAAGAAAGTCAATGATAGGCTTGACGCTCGATTTGCCGTCAGATCAAAGAGTTGAGGGGACTGTTGCAACATCGGTTATAGGAGTTATGAAAGGCTGCAGATTTGTAAGGGTACACGATGTGCTTGAAAACAAACGTGCGATACTTATGACCGAGGCAATAATAAACAGCTGATAAAAGGAGCGGAAAATGGACAAAATATCTATCAGAGGACTTGAAGTTTTTGCAAATCACGGTGTTTTCAAAGAAGAAAACGTACTCGGACAAAAATTTATCGTGAATGCGGAGCTTGTGTGTGACACAAGAAGTGCGGGCCAAGAGGATAATCTTGAAAAATCGGTGAATTATGCAGAAGTGTGTAATC
>NZ_JBKVWU010000031.1:0-22318 GCF_046972485.1 Hominilimicola sp. | reverse complement strand
CATTATCAAGCCGGCTGATATGAATACAATCAATGTTGCAACTATAATCGCAACTATCAACGCAGTGTTATTGTTATTCTTTTTTGAATGTTTATTACCGTTTGTATTTTTAGAAAAATCATTTTTAATACCGTTTAACTGTTTTTGTGATTGCATATTGTTTCCGCAATTAGGACAAAAAGTCGCATCATCAGGTACTTTTGTTCCGCAATTATTACAATACATATCTTATCCCCCACTATCGAATAATTATTTAAACATATTATACCAAATTTCTTTGAATTTGTCCATATTTAATATTTATTTCTTATTATAAAATAGCAAATCCAATATATAACCAGAACGCCACACAAATTATACGCAATCACTTGTGCCGCATATTCCATATTCACTGTATACAATACTATAATCGCAATTCCGGCTATAACGGCATACACGCTAAATGTCAAACTCCTCGCCTTTGTCCAAATCATTATATTACGTTCGTCTTTTTCTGCAATCTCTTTCTCTATGAAGTTCTCTGTACTCTTAAAAATTCTGATATTCTTTACTATCATCACCAAACCGCAAGCACCGAATGCCGTTCCGAAAACAAGCATCGCTTCATTTTTTATTATTCCGATACTTGTTAAAACTACAAGCAATACACCGATAATTACATAAACAATTGCTATACCTAATCGCATTTTCAGCTTATTTTTAAATTTCATCACTATTCCTCCTCAAAAATAAATACATCTTCAATATTGGTTCCGAAATACCTTGATATTTTGTACGCCAGCTGAAGTGACGCGTTATATTTGCCGTTTTCAAGCGATATAATCGTTTGCCGTGTTACTTCAACCGCTTTTGCCAATTCATCCTGCGTTATTTTCTTTTGTTTTCGCAGTTCTTTTATTCTATTATTCAAATTACCACTCCTTTATGTATAGTTTGCTTTACATTTTTATTATATCATTATTTTATAAAAAGTCAAGTACACTTTACATTTTATCTAAAAAAAACAAGCGACTTTTTCATTGTCGCTTGTTTTCGCATTAGTCATCCAATTTCAATACAGACATAAACGCCTCTTGCGGTACTTCTACGCTACCGACTTGACGCATACGCTTTTTACCCTCTTTTTGTTTTTCAAGAAGTTTCTTTTTACGCGTAATATCACCGCCATAACATTTTGCAAGCACATCCTTACGCATTGCTCTAACAGTTTCACGAGCGATAATCTTTGAACCGACTGCCGCTTGAATAGGCACTTCAAAAAGCTGACGCGGAATTGCCTCTTTAAGTTTTTCAGCCATTTTCCTGCCGCGTGAGTATGCACTGTCCTTATGAACAATAAATGAAAGTGCGTCAACCATTTCACCGTTAAGCAGAATATCAAGTTTAACAAGATTACTGCGTGTATATCCGCAAAGTTCATAGTCAAATGAAGCATAACCTTTAGTTCTTGATTTTAACGCGTCAAAGAAATCGTATATAATTTCATTAAGCGGAAGTTCATAGAATATCTCCGCTCTTGACGCGTCCATATACGTCATATCCTTATATATTCCGCGTCTTTCCTGACATAATTCCATTACATTGCCGACATAGTCTTTAGGTACCATAATCGTAGCCTTAACCATAGGTTCTTCCATATAATCAATCTCTGCAGGATCGGGAAGATTTGTAGGGTTATCCACCCACACCATTTCACCGTTCGTTTTATAAACCTTATATATAACGCTCGGCGCTGTTGTTACAAGGTCAAGATTATATTCTCTTTCAAGTCTTTCCTGTATAATCTCCATATGAAGAAGTCCCAAAAATCCGCATCTGAAACCAAAACCAAGTGCAACAGATGTTTCCGGTTCAAACATCAGTGCCGCATCATTAAGCTGTAACTTAGACAATGCGTCCTTTAAATCTTCATACTGTGCACCGTCGGCAGGATAGATACCGCTGTACACCATAGGATTAACCTTTTTATATCCCGGCAACGGCTCTGCCGCCGCATTTTTAACAGTTGTAATCGTATCACCAACACGCGCATCTTGAATATTTTTAATACTTGCCGCAATATATCCGACATCGCCTGCCGCCAATCCCTTATTAGGCACAAGTCCGGCAGGGTGCATAACACCGACTTCAACAACGTCAAACTCAGCACCGGTCGCCATCATTCTTATTCTGTCACCAGGTTTAACTGTTCCCTCTTTAATTCTTACGTAAACAATAACGCCTTTATAGCTATCATAATAAGAGTCAAATATAAGTGCCTTTAGCGGTGCATTTTCATCACCTGTCGGTGACGGAATTTTTTCAACAATTTCTTCAAGTACAGATTCCACGTTAAGACCTGTCTTTGCCGATACTTGAGGTGCGTCCTCCGCAGGGATTCCTATAACGTCCTCGATTTCGTTTATTACCATCTCGGGTTGTGCAGACGGCAAGTCTATTTTGTTGATTACCGGTACAACCTCAAGGTCATGGTCGATTGCAAGATATGTGTTTGCAAGTGTTTGTGCCTCGATACCCTGTGACGCGTCAACAATAAGTATCGCTCCCTCACACGCCGCAAGCGAACGTGAAACTTCATAGTTAAAGTCAACGTGTCCCGGTGTGTCAATTAAGTTAAGAGTATAAATTTCTCCGTCATCACGCTTATACTTTAGTGTAACGGCGTGTGCCTTAATCGTGATACCTCTCTCACGCTCCAAATCCATATTATCAAGGAGCTGTTCCTCCATATCACGTTCCGAAACTTCTCCCGTAAGTTCAAGCAATCTGTCGGCAAGTGTTGACTTACCGTGATCTATATGTGCTACTATACAAAAATTTCTGATTTTACTCTGTCTTTCGTTTGACATATTTTCTCTCCTAAAATATTCGATAATTATTTTTTATTATATCACAAATCGCTTGTCTGTGCAACGATTATTTTGCATTAAGCACCGCCGCAATCGCTCTTGCAACATCTTTTCCGCCCTCTTTCGCCTGTGCAAGAGTATTTCCGTTACTTCCGACCTCTAAAATCAAACTTCCTTTAGTCATATGCTCGTTAAATCGTTCTTTTCTTAGATTAATAGGTCGCATAACTCCGGGATACATTATTTCAGCCGCATTTTGAATTTTAGCCGCAAACTTCAAATTCTCCTGCCAATTTTCGTGCCACAATCCCATACTGTTCGTACCGACAACAAGCATAACCTGTGCAGTCGATATTCCGTTTTCTTCACACGTAACCGCAAGTTTTGAGCCGTCCGAATAAATAAATGCGTCACGATGTACGTCAAGTACAATTTCTATTGACGGATTGTTTTTAAGCTGTGTTTCTATCGTTGACAACGCCCTTGTATAAGAGCCTTGATATGACGGATAATCATGATAAGTTGTGTCGTGTACCGTCTTTATACCGTTTTCTTCAAGCACTCTGCATATCTCGTCACCTACCGCAACCACGTTCATACTCGCGTCCGTATTTCTTTCTGTTTCACCGTTCATCTGGTCGCCGTCATAACATTCCGTTGTATGCGTATGTACAACAAGAACTTTCGGTCCGTCCGCATCTGTGTTTATGGAAAACTCCTCCGCGCACAAAGCATTTACATCCACATTATATGTTGTCGCATTGTTCAGCTTTAAATTATTCGCCGTACAAATTTGTGATTTGTCTGGCATTGGTACTTCTTCCTGTACTGTGTCAGGTGTTTGCTCCGTTTGTTCTTCTCCCAGCTCAGTATTTTCTTCCGCAATTTCTTCACCGGTATTCTCCTGCTCCGTCTGTGAGGTTGTCCCGTCAAATACCGATGAATATTCACTTATTATTGTTTCCGGATTTTCAATATCAAACCCTAATATTTTCTTTGCAAAATCCTTTAAGCTGAATGTCTTTTCATTATTATTCGGCAGACCCTCGGCAAGTATATCTTCATATATTTCATTTTGATAATTAAACACATTCGCCGTTTTGGGAGGAATTAAGCTCACCGCCGTAATAATACCGCCTAAAAACAAAATACCCACTACGGCTATGATAAGTTTCTTTTTTGTTATAACAACAGTTTTAAATTTCATAATTTTATCCCTTTCATAGAGTGCTATTTTATAAATACGCAAGATTTTTTTAAATATGTCGAAAAAATTTTTAAAAAAAGCTTGCAATTACATTTGAACTGTGGTATAATTTTGTAGTTATTACGGATAGTCCTCTGCCTCGGTCGGCACGAATGTCCCAGATTATTAAGGAGGATTTAATGATGAACACACAAGAAATCATTAACGCTTTGACAAAAGACCAAATCAGAACAGATTTACCTGAACTTGTAGTTGGTAACAACGTAAAGGTTTACCAAAGAATCGTCGAAGGTTCTCGTACAAGAACTCAGATGTTTGAAGGTACAATCATCAAAGTACAGGGCGGCGGTATCGCTCAAACTTTCACAGTAAGAAGAGTTTCTTACGGCGTAGGCGTTGAAAAAACATGGCCTGTTAACTCACCTAACATTGAAAAGATTGAAGTTTCAAGAAAAGGTAAAGTTAGACGTGCAAGACTATTCTATCTTCGTGACAGAGTTGGTAAAGCAGCAAAAGTTAAGGAAAGAATCTAATTTCCTTATAATACGAAAAGGGGCATTTCGGTGTCCCCTTTTTTGTCTTTAAAAATTAACATTTTATTCATTGTAACTTGAATATAAATGTAGTATAATCATTTTATATAGTATGTCAGGAGGAAGAAAAAATGAGTGAACAAGAAGAAAAGAACGAAAACGTAACAAAAACAACTGCTAAGGAAGATAAAAAGACAAGCCTTGCAAGAGAAATTTGGGAATGGGTATATACACTTGCTATAGCAATAGTAATTGCTATGCTTATCAAAGGCTTTATATTTGACATTGTACGTGTAGACGGTTCAAGTATGTTCCCTACACTTGTAGATAACGACAGACTTATAGTTACAAAACTCGGCTACACTCCGAAACAAGGTGATATTATCATTCTTGACAGTGAATACAAAAACCGTGAAGAATACTTTGACAG
Source organism: Hominilimicola sp. (assembly GCF_046972485.1). Lineage (NCBI taxonomy): Bacteria > Bacillati > Bacillota > Clostridia > Eubacteriales > Oscillospiraceae > Hominilimicola > Hominilimicola sp. The sequence goes on along the minus strand of NZ_JBKVWU010000031.1, from coordinate 17,299 downwards.
ATTGGCTGAATCAAAAGACAAAGAAGAACTTTCTTCATTTGAAAAATTCTTTGCACAAGGCAGTATGCCTTCAAATCTTAAGAAAAAGTATTATGTAAAGAGAATAATCGCTATGCCTGGTCAAACAATAGACTTGGTTGACGGTAAAGTATATGTTGACGGTGAAATGCTTGACGAACCTTATTATGACGGCTTAACAACTTCAATCGATCCTACCGTTGAATATCCTATCACCGTAGACGATAACTGTGTATTTGTTATGGGTGACAACAGAACCCGCAGTAAGGACAGCCGTTCATCAGAACTCGGTCAAGTTCCTTTCAATGCAATTTTAGGTAAGTCACAAGTCAGAATATGGCCTTTATCGGATATAGGTCTTACTAAATAATTAACGAGGTACTTATGCAGAATTTACAATGGTATCCCGGTCATATGGCGAAAACACGCCGTTTGATTGAGGCAAATCTTAAATTAATTGACGTTGTTGTTGAAATATTGGACGCACGTATTCCCTTTTCGGGACGTAATCCGCATTTTGACGATATTATAAAAAACAAACCGAGACTGCTTGTTTTAAACAAAGCCGACCTTGCAGATAAAAACAGAACAAAACTGTGGATTGATTGGTATGCAGAGCAAGGTCTTAAGGTTATTCCGATAAGCTGTACGACAGGTATGGGCATTAATACGGTGCTTGCAGAGGCTCGCGCACTTATACAGGATAAAATTGACCGTGAAAGAGAAAGAGGACGAAACCGAACTTTAAAAATAATGATGGTCGGTATTCCGAATGTAGGAAAATCAAGTCTTATAAACCGTCTTATCGGTAAGGCAAGCACAAAAACAGGTGACAAACCGGGTGTTACACGCGGTAAGCAGTGGCTTAGAATTAAAGGTGACGCGGAACTTCTTGATACTCCCGGTATTCTTCCGCCGAAATTCGAGGACCAAACAGTTGCCGTAAAACTTGCTTACACAGGCGCTATAAAAGACGAAATAATGAACACTGAACTTCTTGCCTATTCCCTTTGCGATTATCTTCGCGACAATTATCCGAACGAACTTTGTACACGATACAAACTCGATACTGTCGAGGGACTTAAAGGATATGAAGTGTTGGAGAAAATCGGTAAAAAACGCGGTTTTGTTATTTCAGGCGGTGAAATTGATATGGAACGTGCCGCAAATATGGTACTTGACGAATTGCGCGGTGCAAAAATCGGTCACATAACCCTTGAAACTCCGTCACAATTAAATGAACAGGAATAAACTAAAAAGAGGAACGCATCAAAAACGTTCCTCTTAAAATTTGTTTTCAAAAGAAAAACGCCCTTTTTCTTAAAGGACGCTTAATTTTCAAGCTACATTATTTAATGATAAACTTATCAAGTTCTTCCATAAACTTATCGCAGTCATCAGAATGTACTTCAACCTTAATAGGCTTAGACAAATCCAAGCTGAAGATACCCATGATAGATTTTGCATCAACGACATATCTACCTGATGTCAAGTCTACATCGAAGTCATACTTACTTACGATATTCACGAAATCTTTTACGTCATTAATAGAGCTTAGTAATAAATCAAATGTTTTCATAATTTTATTCCTCCTTATTTCATGCGTGAAGCCTATTTGTAATATGTAATCTCTTACATTACCTATAATACAATTTTTTTCTGAAAAAGTCAATAGCTATTGCGTTTTAAAAAAAAATTTTATATAATAATACTAATGTCGTTAAGTTTTTTTTAACGATATTGTCAAAAGATATACTTGAAAGGTTGAAAAGATGAAAAAAGCAGCATTTTATACACTTGGTTGCAAGGTTAATCAATATGAAACAGAGGCTATGGCGGAATTATTTGCCGATAGCGGCTATGAAATAAAAGAATTTACCGAAGTTGCGGACGTGTATGTTATAAACACCTGTTCCGTAACAAATATGGGTGACAGAAAATCACGTCAAATTATTCGTCGTGCAAAAAAACTTAATCCGAATGCAGTTATAGCCGTTACAGGCTGTTATGCTCAAACCGCGCCTGACGAAGTTCTTGCCATTGAGGGTGTTAATCTTGTACTCGGCACAAAAGACAGAAAGAACATTGTTACGCTTGTTGAAGAACTTAACACCGAATCAAACATTAATCACGTTTCGGATATAATGAGTAACCACGAATTTGAAGAACTTCAAATAAAGCAATATTCAAACAGAACCCGTGCATTTATTAAAATTCAAGAGGGCTGCAATCAGTTTTGTTCTTACTGCATTATCCCCTATGCCAGAGGTCCTGTTCGCAGCAGAGCAAAAGATGATGTTGTAAGAGAAATCAAGGAGCTTGCACACAACGGCTTTAAAGAGATTATCCTTGTCGGTATTCATGTTGCGTCATACGGTGTCGATCTCGGTGACACAACGCTTGAAAGTTTAATTATGGACGTTGACAAGATTGACGGCGTTGAGCGTATACGTCTTTCTTCCATTGAGCCGATGACTTTAAATCAGGAATTTATAGACAGCATTAAGGATTCAAAAAAGCTGTGCCACCACTTCCATATATCGCTCCAATCCGGTTGTGACGAAACATTAAAACGTATGAACAGAAAGTATACAACAGCTCAATTTAAAGGCATTGTGGACGGTTTAAGAGAGGCATTTGACGATGTTGCAATCACTACCGATATAATGGTCGGTTTTCCTGATGAAAGTGATGAAGAATTTAATAAAACAGTTGAATTTGTACGCAATATAAAATTTGCCGACGCCCATGTTTTCCAATATTCGCAACGTCGCGGAACACCAGCCGCAAAACGTCCAAACCAAATTTCACCGGACGTAAAAGAAAAGCGAAGTAAAATAATAATCGCCGAAACACAGAAAACGCGTGATGAATTTATAAATCGTTTTATAGGCAAAACAATGCGTGTACTTTTTGAACAACCTGCAAAAGACGGACTTTTTGAGGGTAAAACAGATAATTACATTACAGTCCACGCACCGTCCAATATAGATTTAAACGACCAATTCAGAAATGTTCTTCTTGAAAGAAACGAAAACGGAATTGTTATCGGAAAAATAGTTGAATAGTAAAAGGCCGATGATTTGATGTGACCCCCAAAAGTTAGACTTTTTATAGCGTAGTAGTTTTAAGGACTGCTACGCTATTTTTATGCAGCCAAGGTGTTAAGTCGGTATTGTACCGGACTCATCCACCCAATTTTCTCTTTAATTCTTTTCTCGTTGTAATATTTTATATATTTTTCAATAGCTTCTTTAAGTTCGTCAAAACTGTAATATGTAGTACCGTAATACATTTCCTGCTTTAATATTCCAAAGAAATTTTCCATAACAGAGTTGTCATAGCAATTACCTTTACGAGACATACTTTGAAAGATTTTGTTTTCTTTGAGAGCAGACGAATATGCTTCCATTTGATATGCCCAGCTTCTGTCTGAATGAAATGTTCTTCTGTATTGACAATCAGAGGTTATTTCTATCGCTCGTTTTTGTGCAGACAATATACCAACAGCTGATGGTGTTTGCGTTATACTGTAATTTAAAATTTCGCCGTTAAACATATCAAGGAACGGGTCTAAATACAATTTCTTAATTACCATTCTGCCTTTGTTGTCAATCTCATAATACTTAAATTCGGTCGTGTCAGTAGTTATCTTTTGATGCGGTACAGATGTATTAAATCGCCTGTTAATTCTGTTTGGTGCTATTTTACCAACATTGCCTTTGTACGAATTATATCTGCGACTTTTTCGAGTAAATGATGTGACCTGGAAACATAATTTTTGCATGATTCTTTGAACTTTCTTTTTATTCACAAAAATCTTTCTGTTTCGTAATTCTCTATATACCCGTCTGTAACCGTAATCCTTGTTTTCTATATGGATTTTAGTGATTTCATCCTCCAACTGTTTATCAGGATTTTCTCTGTCAAATCGTTTTTGCCAATACATATATGTTGCCTTTGGAAAACCGACTACTGCGAGAATGTCTTTTAATTTGAACTGTCCTCGGAGACTGTGGACAATTCTCGCTGTTTTTTCAGAAGAGTTTCCTCCTCTAAACGCAGTCTCCTCAATTCTTTTAAATATGTATTCTCTATTCTGAGTTTTAATAATTCATCTTCAAGTTCTTTGACGTGTTCAGCACTTGTATCTACAGACTTTACTTCAATAGGGTTAGAAGGCTTTTTAAACTCCTTAATATCCAATGTTTTCTTACGACCTTTCTTTTTGGGTCTCAAGGCTTCGGTTCCGGAAATTCTGAAATCATTAACCCACTTTACCAATAAACTAGGATTGTTGATACCTTGCGAAAGTGCTAATTCCTGATAAGAGACCTCGCTTGTTAAATACAATTCTACCACAAAAAGTTTAAATTGAAAAGAGTAATTCTTATTTTTCCTCGAACGAAGTAATCCTTCATCACCAAATTTCTTATACGCATTTACCCATCGTCTTAAAAGACTTTCAGCAGGAATACCATTTTGCTTTGCAATATATGCATATCCACCTTTACCATCCAAATATTCTTGTACAACTTTTTTCTTAAATTCATAACTATATTTTGCCATGAAAAAACCGACCTCCCAATCGTTAGATTTTGGGTCTAACTTTTGGGGGTCGGCTCATACAGACCGTATTTTTGTTTTATAGTTTGTGCGGTGTGGTTCGAGAGGGTTAACTAAAACTTATTCGTAGTCGACAACGTCTACCCAAGAAAGTAAGAGCTCCTTTTCTTTTTCATTGCCTTTTACAGATTGTGATGCTGCTACAATCGGCATCCACTTCTGAACATATTGTTTTGCAGTGTCACTCTTTTTGCAAAACAGGTCAAGATATGTGTTTGCACCTGAAACATCACCTGCAAGTGAGAACAACAAATATGTTCTTGCTACATCTGCCGAGGCATTGCCTTGTGTAGCATGTGACCAATCTAAGATGTACGGAGTACCGTTTTCTGCAATATCCATACGTTGAATTGCCTTTTCAATCATTTCAATACTGTCTATGAGTTCGTAATCTCTGGTCATCATAATTTTCCTCCTGGTTATAACTGCAATTCGTGTTCAGTTAGAATTATCGTAAAGTCAATTAAAATACAAATTTAAATGTGTTTGAATATGTTTTTGGAATTTCATATTCCGGCGGCAAATCAGGTCCGCAGGACTTTGAACCAACACCACGCATAGCAAGGTCAATACAGACATTTACGAAATCATTCTCTTCAAGTTCGAATGAATGCAAAGTGGTTCTGAGCTGTTCTGTAGTAAAAGGATTAACTGAACAAGAGAATGGCAAGTCAGCCGTTACCTTAAACAAATCTTTTACCGCAAGATATTTACAAGCGTAATGACTTCCGGATTCTTGAGGACGGATATATTCTCTGTCATAATTTTCTTCTGCAGAACTTACATAGTATCCATATTCGCAGGCTACATGCTTATCAACATAGCTTTCTGTAGGACCAAATCCAACATACGAGAAATTTCCGTGTGATTTATCAACGCCAAATTCAATACCAAAACGCGGCAGGCTTTCTATGTAGTCAGCAATTTTGTATGAGATAGTTGCTATAAGTGTGTTTGCTAATACTTCATATTTTAATTCGAATTCCACGGCCGGCATCAAACAGTTCGCTGCAAGTACTCCTGTGAACTTATAAGTGTTTTCTGTCTTTTCGCAGGAGAATATATGCGATTTGCAAGCCTCAAGATGACAACGATCAATCCAATGAGCAACCAAATCACGGTCATTATCCGTATAGCGGATTATATTGAAGTGTATTGGAGTTCGAAGAACTTCATTTCCGTCTGCCTTAATAGAGGTTATCTCGCCGGTATGCTCATTTACTTCAATATTGATTGTTGATGAGAATTTATATGTGCTTGCAGGTGCATCAATTTTACAAACTTCCGAATGAGTCTTTCCGCTGTATACAGCTTTCATCTCAAGTGCATTAGACTTAAGCTTTCTGTCAGGTGTTAAAAGTCCATCAGCGCAAAAATTACCATCGTGTTCAGGTTCTTTAAAGTCGCCGCCATAAAGGAAACCCTGATCTGTTTTTATACCATGATCTGCCCATTCCCAGATAAATCCACCCATCATCTGCTCATTATTATAAATCATATCCCAATACTCTGCGATATCGCCACAACTGTTACCCATAGCGTGTGTGTATTCGCAAAGTACAAATGGACGTGTTTCTTTCTCATTCTCAAGAACATCCTCACGGATTTTTTCAAAACTCGGATACATCATGCTGACCATATCCACAAGTTCAGTGTAATAATATTTAGAGTCAGCATTCTGCAATCCCTCATAATGAACAGGTCTTGTATTATCTCTTCGTTTGATATAGTTTGCACCGCCGAAAAATGCTTTCCCGAAAGAGCTTTCATTACCGAGTGACCATATGATAACACTCGGACGGTTTTTGTCACGTTCAACAAGTGCGGCGTGTCTGTCTGTAATGCCAGGAGTAAAGAATTCATTTTCTGCGTATTCTTTCCATAGGTCAATTTCATAACGGCCGTCACGACTGCAGGCACCGTGCATCTCCAAGTCAGCCTCATCCATAACATAGATACCGAAAGTATCACATAGCATATAAAATTCAGGACTGTTTGGATAGTGAGATGTTCTGACGGCGTTAACGTTAAGCTCCTTCATAAGATGGATGTCTTTTGCAAGATCTTCAAGACTTACTGTAGCCGCGGTTTCGCAATGAAAATCGTGGCGGTTAACACCCTTGAGTTTTACAGGTTCGCCGTTAATTTTGAAAACCTTACCGTCAATTGAAACTTCTCTGAAACCAACGCTTTCAATGATTTTTTCGTTGTTTGCATAAAGCTGGGCAGTATAGAGATTTGGTTCGTCAGCCGTCCATAGCTTTACGTCATCAATTACAATTTCTGCTTCTTTGCCTGCAGGAGCAACTGTGGTCTTATCGTCAAGAGTGATCGTCACATCAACAGGGCTTTCATTTATGAATTTGAATATGCCGTCCTTATCTGATATTCTTGTTTCAATTTTATAATCGGTAATATGTTCTTCAGGACGTGTGAGCATATATACATTTCGGAATATTCCAGAGAAACGGAATTTATCCTGACATTCAAGATATGTAGATATACACCATTTTAGAACAAGTACATCAATTGTGTTTTCACCGTTTACTGCAAGGTCAGTAATATCAAATTCGCTTGTTGAATGAGATATCTGTGAGTATCCCTTGAACTCGCCGTTGATGTATATGTAGAATGCACTGTCAACGCCCTCAAAATTGATATAGTATCTTTCACCGCTTTGTTTCTTCAGGTTAAATGTACGGCGATAATGCCAGCAAGGGTTCTCATAAGGAAGATGCGGAAGCATTACCGGGAAAGGGTATCTTGTGTTCAGATACTGAATCTGGTCAAATCCATGCATCTGAACACATGAAGGAACTGGAATACTTTCGTCAACTTTCTCATTTACATTGAAATCTTCTACATGGTCAAGCTGCTTAATCTGCCAGACACCGTCAAGAGAAGTAAATCGTGAGCTTGATGTACGGTCTAAAATACTGTGCTTAGTTCTTACAACATCTTCCTGTGCAAAAGGAATGTAATAGCTTCTGTGCGGCGTTGTACCGATTCTGTCAAATCTCTCATATTCTTTCATTTCAATCACTCCTTAGATGTTTTTCTCTTCCATAAGAAGTTTATTTGCCTTTTCAACCTTCAAGCGTGAAAGAAGGAATGTTACTATCAGACAAAGAATTGCCGGTGCCCACAAATATAGGAACTGAAGCATGCCGATAGTTGCCGGTGCCTGAACAGCAGCATTTTTAATGTAACCTGCAGCGTCAAGAAGCCAGCCGCAGATTGCTGTACCAAGAGCACCACCGATTTTAATACCAAGTGATGAACAAGAATACATCATACCGTCAAGACGGTGACCTGTTTTCATTGTTGTATGTTCTGAGCAAGATGCAATAAGTGCATTAAGGTCGCCCTGAAGTGGAGCGATACCAAGTGTAGCTATTGCTGTGAAAGCAAGCATAAGCGGAATATTGCCCATATAGTCTGCAACCATTACACCCAGTCTGCCAACAGTTGCAACAATATATCCTATGACATTAAGCTTATACATACCGCCCATTTTCTGAATGATAACAGGAAGGATAAGAAGCATTGCAACCATAGGAATGTTGATTGCTAACGCGAAGTCACTGAATAAGCCTTCGTTTCCAAGTATGTACTTCATGTAATAGATACCCATACCGATTACTGATGCATATAGCTGTGTCATAATGTATGTAATGCAGATGATGACATAATACTTGTTCTTCAGAAGTAGCTTGAATGAGTCAAAGAATGTAAGAGTGTGTTCTTCTTTTCTTTCTTTTTCCATTTCTTTGTCAGCATCAGGAAGTTCTTTGACAGAGAATACAGAAATTGTGTTTACAATAAGACCAACGATAGCATAAATTATTGCAACAATTCTCCAACCTTCAGCTCCGCCTCCGAACCAGTTTACAGCATCAATAGTTATGTACTGAATCAACATACTTGTTCCGAATGCGAAGATGAAACGGATTGAACCAAGCTGCACTCTTTCGTTTGTATTCTTTGTTATAAGGGCTGTAAGAGAAGCATAAGCAATGTTGTTTGCTGTAAAGAATACTGCATTGAGTAGTGTGTATGCAATGAAGAAGAAAGCATACTGTGCTGTCTGTCCCCAGCTTGTAGGGATTGCAAAGCAGGCTACAAGAGCAACCGAACAGCCTATATACGGCCATAACATCCAAGGACGAGCTTTGCCCATTTTTGTGTGGGTTTTATCTATCATACGTCCGAAGAAGAAGTCTGTAACACCATCAAAAACTTTGGAAAGTGCAATCAATGTTCCTATGATACCCATGCTCAAACCAACCGTGTCGGTCAGATAGAACATTACAAAAGCTGTAAGAAGTGCATATACAACGTTACCTGCAATGTCACCTGAACCATAACCTATTTTCTGATACCATTTTAAATATTTCTTTTCCATAATATCGCTCCTTTTTTAAAAATTTTTTTATTAGTGAACGTTAACTAATTTTCTTAATTAAATTATAGCGAGTTTGTTCTTGTTTTACAATAAATTAAATACAACAAAATATGCACAAAATCACTTTCGATATATTGAAAAATAGAGAAGATTAGTGTATAATATAATTAAAAGCAAATAAATTGGTTGAAAGGAGGCTTTTATATGTATGTAAATGTTGCCTATTCAGTAAACGAAAATCCCAATCTGGAGAATTTGTCTGTACCTTTGCAGATTAATAATTGTGGCTACTACCGTGTACACACAGGACCGATAATAGCTACAGAACATCCTGAAGGGAGGAATGATTATCAACTATTATATATTGCAGCAGGCAAAGGTCATTTCTATTTTAATGATGAGGAAACCATAGTAACAAAAGGGAATATGATTTTATACAGACCAGGAGAACCGCAAGTGTATTATTATTATGCAGCTGATAAGACGGAAGTGTATTGGGTGCATTTTACAGGTTCTCAGGTCGAAGAGTATCTTGCACATTATGAGCTTCCTAATGATAAGAATGTGTTTTTCACCGGCACTTCGCCTGATTATCAATGGTTGTATAATCAGATGATACAAGAACTACAACTTCATAGAGTGAATCATGAGGAATTGCTCAGAATATTGTTAAGGCATGTTTTATTAGTGATAAACCGCTACATTAAAGAAGAACAGCAGTCGGGAAGTGATGTTATGAATGAAATAGAGAGAGCAGCACATTATTTTAATGAGAATTATAATAAAAATATCATTATTGAGCAGTATGCTGAAGAACATCTGATGAGTAAAAATTGGTTTATTCATTGTTTCAAAGATATTATGAAGGTTACACCTATGCAATACATTCTTTCGCTCAGAATATCGGCGGCTAAAAATTATCTGGAAAAGACGGATAAAAATATAACCGAAATTGCTGATGCGATAGGTTATGACAATCCTTTGTATTTCGGTAGATTGTTCAGTAAGCATGTGGGCTGTTCACCGTCTGAATACAAAAAAAGAAATTCTATTCGATAAAAAAATATCTCCGAGTCTTGCGGAGAGAAGAGTGTGAGAAAAAGTCTGTAAAAAATAATCCTTCTATGATAAAATATAAATAAATCATAGGAGGAATTTTTTTATGGCAAGACGTAGACGAGAAAGAATGAGTGAAGGAAAGAAGAATATCATTGCCGGATTGATTCAGGAATACAACATCAAGACAGCAGAAGATATTCAAGAGGCACTAAAGGATCTGTTAGGCGGTACTATTCAGGAAATGATGGAAACTGAACTGGATGAACATTTAGGCTATGACGAATATGAACGCAGTGACAATCCGGATTATCGAAATGGAGTAAAACACAAAAAACTTCGTAGTTCTTATGGCGAGATACCTATTGATGTTCCACAAGACCGTGACGGTGATTTTGAACCGCAGATAGTCCCTAAGCGAAAGAAGGACATATCAGCAATAGAACAAAAAATCATTGCTATGTCTGCAAAGGGCATGACAACAAGACAAATTTCTGATATTGTGGAAGATATATATGGTTTTGAGGTAAGCGAAAGTATGGTAACCGCAGTTACAAATAAAATATTACCTCAAATAGAAGAATGGCAACAACGCCCTTTATCAGCTGTGTATCCGATAGTTTTCATTGATGCAATCCACTTTTCGGTTCGTGATGAGCATATAGTAAAAAAGATAGCTGCATACATAATTCTTGGTGTAAATGACGAGGGTAAGAAGGAAGTTTTAAGCATAACCATTGGCGAAAATGAGAGTGCGAAATATTGGCTGGGAGTTTTAAATGAACTCAAAAATCGTGGTGTTAGAGATATATTAATATTATGTGCAGACGGTTTATCAGGGATAAAGGAATCAATAGCAGCAGCCTATCCAAATACGGAGTATCAGCGTTGCATTGTCCATCAAGTGCGCAATACATTGAAATATGTAGCGGAAAAAGACAAAAAAGCATTTGCAAATGATTTAAAGAGTATATACCATGCACCGAACGAAGAAAGCGGATACGAACGTATGCAGAGTGTCACAAAAAAATGGCAAGAAAAGTATCCTAATGCGATGAGAAGATGGGAAGAAAATTGGGATGTTTTATCACCGATGTTCAAATTTTCAGCAGAAGTCAGAAAAGTTATGTATACAACAAATGCAATAGAAAGCCTTAATAGCGTACTTCGTCGATTGAATAGCCAAAGGAGCGTATTTCCGAGCGATACAGCCCTTTTAAAGGCACTGTATTTGACAACCTTTGAAGCAACAAAGAAGTGGACAATGCCACTTAGAAATTGGGGCAGAGTTTACGGAGAACTGTCCATTATGTATGATGGACGACTTGTTTAGCATATATTTTTACATTTGTATAGTGTGAAAAATACGGTCTTTTGCAAGACCGCTCTTGACGCGGAAGAAAATCCGTGCTATATTACAAAAAGGCAGATAAGCTGAATTTTGCTTATCTGCCCAAATAAAACTAAGTATTTTATCATAGAAAAATTAATTTACAGAAATAATCTCACACACTCGATAAATGAGTCTGTCGATAAAATGTCGACAGACTCATTTTTTATCACAGCATTTTCACATAATCGCCTTGAGTTCTAAGCCACATAAGGACGCCGTCACCATAACATTCGGCTTTAATTGTATGTTTATTACCGTCTGATTTAATAATTTCAGCAGTCGGAATACGGTCTAAAATAGCCTCGACAGACGGACCGTTAAATTCAAATTTAATATGTTTTAATTCACCTGCATACATAAACTGCACACGTTTACGAAATTCACCGTCACTGAAACGGTTTCTGTACGGAATATTGAATTTTTGTTTTAAATTTTTAATATTAGTAATTCTGTCAACTCTAAAAATCGCGGGAAAATCCTTAGAGTCATTCGCAAACCACGCAATTAAATAAAAATAATATTCAGAAAACATAATTGTCAATGGTTTTACTGTTCTGTGAACGACTGTTTTGTCTTGACGCGTATAGTCAAATTCTATAATTTCCTGATTGGATATGTGACAGCTGAGTTCCCAAATGAGATGTATCAGCGGTCTGTCGTGACGCGGGGGAATGTAGTTGTGTCGTTCGTTCAGAATAAGGTCTTTTATATTCATTTTTGCCGACGGAGTGGCTTGAAACAACAACTTGTTGATAAGCGTATTTATTTCGTCTTTATTAAAACTACGGCTTTCCAAAAGAATTTTTGTAATGCTTAAAATTTCTTCGTTTGTAAGAAACTCCTGTTCGCACTTTATAAGCACATACCCCTTTTTAGTTTGGTCATATTCTATATATGCGTCGCCGTCATCAACATTTTCTGCGATATATGCACGCAAATCTTCAATATCACGTTGCACTGATTTTTCACTGATACCGAACATTTCGGCAAATTCTTTTTTATTGATTACATCACCGCGATTCAGCCATTCATACATTTTCAAAAGTCTGAAACTTTTTCCGCTGTCCATTTTCATATCAATCACACCTATCATAAAATCCTTGTAATAAAAGTTTACCATATTAATTATTAAAAATCAATATTGATTATACACTGATAACTTGAACAAATAATGTCCAATTAAAAATTTTTAAATTAAATTTTCGCATGGACGTAAACTGTCCAAGAATGTAGATATAATTAAATTATCAAAAAAACACAAGATAAAGTGATAAGAGAAAGGAGTAAAAATTATGGCTATGTTCGATATTAGATGCCCAAAATGCGGAGGTTTTGCACAATCATCAAATCTTACATGTTCAAAGAGCAATGTGATGTGTACATGTTGCGGTGCAAAATTTGATGTTAAAGTAACATCGGATTCAAGCAAGACAGGCAGATACACAACATCAAATATTCACTAAACAAAGGAGGAAGAAAAAATGGGATTTATAGACGGTTTATTCAATGCGGTAAAATCAAAATACGAAAGAGATATGAGCAGTTACAGAGACGGATATTCAAGCGGAAGCAGTAAGTATTCGTCAATGAGCGATTCAGAGCTTATGCGCAAAGCGAGAAATAAAGACTTTTCGGGAAACAGCTCAAAACAAATAGGTCAGGCAAAAGCTATGGGTGACGAACTTAAAAGACGAGGCTTGAGATGAACGATAAAAAGTTTGTAGAGTATAAATGCTCATATTGCGGCGCAACAATCACTCGCGCGACAAATGCCGGCAGACCTATGCCGGGCGTTTGCCCTAGAAAAGGCAAAACACATGACGGTCGCACAAAACCGCATACATGGGTTATTAACAGAAAATTTTAAGGAGAGTTACAATGTATAAGAAGATATCAGCGATAGCTCTTATAATCATAGGTATAATGTCACTGAGAACATCACTTTTCGGATCGGCATTCTGCATCTTGCTAGGAATATTTTTATTGACTCATTAATATCGCTTATTTTGGTAACTCTATATGCAAACTTCCTTTTGACTTTGTCGGTTGAAAGGAAGTTTTTTTATAAAATTTTTTGATAGGACGTAAATTGTCCAAGTGTGTGAATATAATAAAAGAAACGGAGTACAAAAAACTGTACTCCGTTTAGTCTGTATCACTAAGGGACAAAGCTGTTTTAATCAAGCGATATATCTTTCCATTTCAACATCTGTGCGGCTTTGCGTAAATTGCGTAGCCTTAGTCCAATATTATAGCTCATAGCATTCACCAATTTGTATTTTATAGTATAGAATTTTTATTTTCAAACTATATAGTATATATTTTTTTAAAATAACTATTGTTTATGCCATTGTGTAAAATTTATAGAAATAAAAGTAAGCTGAGCGCTATTATTGCCATACCGAGTATGACGCCTATAATAGTGACTTTGCTTTTTTCATATTCACGTGCCATCGGTAAAAGTTCTTCTATTGAAATAAATACCATAATTCCGGCAATTATTCCGAATAAAATACCGAATACGACATCGTTGAAAAACGGACGTAAAATTAAATAACCGATTATAGCACCTAAAGGTTCCGTAATACCCGAAAAAAACGATACTATAAATGCTCTTTTTCTGCTGCCTGTTGAGTAGTATATCGGTACAGACGTAGCAATTCCTTCCGGAATATTATGGATTGCTATGGCGACAGCTATGGCAACGAGATACATAAGGTGGATAAAAAGTTATTTATAATAGATTTTCAAGAAAATATCGCCCTCGGGAGCGGATTTTTCGCGTTTATATTCAATTTTTTTTACGAAATTTTTAAGAATGGAATTTTTTTCGGCGGCTGAAAGAGAGTGGTAATTAGTGAGAAGTTCATGCAAAAGGGGAAGTCGTTCTTCGATGGAAGATGTATCCACAAGTTTAAATTTTTCACGTTCCTGTGCTATCGTGGCATTAATTTTTTTTCTTCTATCTGAAATTGCGTTATTACGTTCAAGGAAAAGTTCTTTTGTATAGACTTCCTGTTCGAGTAAGTCATACAGACGGAGTTGTTGTTTATCAAGTTTTTTTAATTCTGTTTCCAAAGTGGCTATTGTATCAAGGCAGGAAAGTTTATCCTTATTATGCGATTGACGGATATTTTTCAAAGACAATTCAATATCTTTAAATTCCTTTGTAAGCACTTCAAATACCTTATCTTCTACAATACTTAATGCAGAGGCTTTATTACACCCAAGTGTACGACAGCAAAGACGGTATTTTTCAACGGTTTCGTTAGAAGTATTGATAACTATTGCCCGACCGCAATTAGCACACTTTAAAAGCCCTGCAAACGGATTTTGCAACGTGCCTGTACGCATAGGCGGTTTATATTTCAGATTTATAATATCTTGTGCTTTGTTGAACGTGTCCTCGTCAATTATTGGCTCGTGCAGTCCGGGAACATATAACCAATCATCTTTACTCGTTTTTTCTTGCGTATTTTTGCCTTTAACAGACTTTGATTTGTTCCACACTATCTTACCTATGTAAGTATGATTTCGGAGCATACGGGCGATTGTGGTGGGGTGGAGCGGTGTATTTTTCTTGCTCAAGACACCCAAATTTGCAAGCTGACGGCTTATTGAAGTAATACCCATACTTTGATTTACATACATATCAAATATCATACGGACATATTTTGCCTCCGGTTCATATACTTCCAACGTGTGCTTTTTATTTATTACGGCATTTCGATAACCAAACGGAGCACCCGACACAAAGCAACCGTCGTTGATTGATTTGATACGTCCGCGGTTCATTCTGCGAGTGATGAATTTAAGCTCCTTTCGAGCCATAAACATTTCAAATTCACTGTAATCTTCGTCATACTCGTTGTTGAGGTCATATATTTTTTTGAGCGTAATAATTTTTACATCGTTTTCTTTAAGAACGTCAAAGATTTTTTCACTGTCTGCGGCACTTCCGCGCCCTAAACGGTCAAGGTCAATACATAATACCGCATCATATATGTGCGAGGGAATAGCGTCAAGTAGTTTCAGCATTTCCGTTCTGTTGTATAACATTCCTCCGCTTATCACTTCTTCAAATATGTCAATGACCGTTAAATTATTGTCCTTTGCATAAGAAAGAAGAATTTCTTTGTGACGTTCAAGTGTTTCAAGCGGATTGTTTTCGTCCGCTCTCGATTTTCGTAAATACATGGCTACATTCATCGTAAATCTTCCTTTCTTGTGTTATATTTCAACTCACACGCTCCGTGGGGAGCGTGACATATGTGTATAAATGCACTTTATTCTGTTTCCTCTGCCTGTTGGAGCAGGCAGGGAAATTTTTTTATTTAAGCTGCGGTATCAATATAATCAATAACTGTTACGGTTAAGGTGCTTGAAAAAGTTTTCACGCTATCAAGAATTTTTTCAAGGGTTTCAACTGTTTCATTAGAAAAATATTCTTCTCCGCATTGTGTACATTTTTCGCAAGGTACATTTTTAATCACAACAACGAAATTATCAATTTTTTCAATATATTCTGTTGTTGTCTGTTCTGCATTGCCTCGGCAAAAGAAACAAGTCATATTATTTCACTCTCCTTGTTTTAAAATCATTTTCCCATTTATCCGGTTCGGGATAGTATGCGGTTACAGCATACAAATATTCTTCATCATAGCCTGTTACATTATGCAACGGCATTTGTTTAAGACTTTGACCGCAAATTAAACAACTTGGAAGTCTTGCTGACTGTGGATAGTGTTCGATTATTTCGCCTGTGAAAATACTGTTTTTGTAATCATCTTTAGATATATTACGTTCACGCAAACGCTTAAATGCGTGAAGTGACCATTTTATTTGGTCTGATTCACATCGTTTTCGCACTTCTTCAATCTCTATTTCTTTCATTTGTATCCCTCCTTTGAATATTCATTGCGATTTTGTCAACGTCAACAAAATCGTCAAAAATATAATTTTGAATTTGATTTATTAAAAATCGGTTATTTTGATAAATTAATTACGATTTTGATACATTTTATATATAAAAACCTCTTTAATACTCTGAATTTTTCAAATAGTCCATATGTCTGCGATAACGTCTTGGGACGTTAATGGGCACGTCATAACCGATTTGTTTAAGAAAATCGGTAATAGCGTCAACACCGTCATTAAAAAATTCCGTTATACGTTTTTCTTTGTTAGTTATATTTTTGTAATTAGGCGGGCATACAAAAGTCCAATCCGCACCTTCGTTATCAAAAATAATTCTGAAATATTCATCTATATTGTATTTGTCAAGAGCCTTTGCCAATAACAAATGATGTTCACACCCTTCGTCAAGCAACGAAACAACAGCGTGTGAGCGGTCGTGTGCAATTACCGCCATTAACGGCTCACTGTCATGATTGATAAATTCGGTTTTCGTTTCATCACTACCGTAATATTTTATTATTTCCAATATCATCACTTCCTTATAACATCAAGCAACTTCCGAATAATTCAATTCAGCAATACCCGAAACAATATTTTTCACTTGGTTTATCAATTCTTGAATACGAACAGAAACGTCGAATGAATATGATTTTTCGCCACATTGTGTACATACTTGAGTAGGCACGTTGTGTATAACAATAATGCAATTCCCCAAATCTGCAATATAATTTGTAAGCTTATTTTCTGTACTTGATTTACATAATAGACATTTCATTTTATAAACCCTTCTTTCTTGTTTTAAAGTCTTTTTCCCATTCTATATTATTCGGGAAATATTCTGTTATTATCCAAACAACATCTTCTCCTATGGCACAAACTATGTG
>NZ_JBKVWU010000030.1:0-23827 GCF_046972485.1 Hominilimicola sp. | reverse complement strand
TCTATATATTATTATATCATAAAATTTTTATTTGTAAATGTTTCACGTGAAACATATTGAAGATTTAACACAAATGTAATGTTTCACGTGAAACATATGTATAATTTTTAAAAAGTGATACCATAATATATATGATATATTTAACGGAGGATTAAAATGAACAATTTATTTAGAAAAATAAAAGATTATGTGATATTCTCTCCTACTGCTCAAGAAAATGATTTTAAGTTGAAAAATAAAAGTAACGATATAGAATACGATGTTCGAGATGAAAAAATCGAAACAACCGCAAATGATACTGTATCAAAAAGCTATGAAGAAAACCTTTCGTATGTACGAAACAGATTTAACGTACCTATTAATAATGATATAGTAATACGCGAGCTTGTTTTAAAAGAGGGACGCAAAGCATTTATCGTATTTATCGACGGTATGGTAAGTACAGATATGGTTGATTTGGCAATAATAAAGACATTGCTTGAAATCCCCTACTTTTCAGATGACAAGATATACAGTTATGAAACTGAAATAATAGACAGATTTATTGCACATTCGCAGGCAATAACTACAAACAGTATGGATACTATATTTGAAGAAGTTAATTTTGGTGGTTGTGCTGTGTTTGTAGACGGCTTTTCAAAAGGTTTTTCACTTGATGTTCGTGAATGGGGTACGCGAAGTATCGGTAAACCTGAAAATGAACAGTCTATTTACGGACCGCAAGAGGCATTTGCAGAAATGCTTAGAAATAATACTGCTCTTGTCAGAAAAATAATTAAAAGTGAAAAACTTATTGCGGAAGGTATTAAAATCGGAAGTGTCAGCAAAACAAGAGGTGTAATGTTGTATATTTCCGATATTGCTAACAGTGATATGGTTGACGAAGTGAGAAGACGGATTAACAGTATCAATATACAGTATGTAATTGCAATCGAAGAAGTTGCAATGATGCTTGAAGATAAGACTTTTTCGCTTACAAGCCACATTTTTGCAACGGAACGACCGGACAGGGCAGCACGAGCATTGACAGAAGGACGTGTTGTACTGATTTTAAACGGCAGTCCGAGAGCATTAATAATGCCGACAAACGCTTTTGAACTTACTCACGCAGTTTCTGATGATTATTTGCGTGTACCGTATGCAAATATGTCACGAATAATCAGAATGTTAGCGATGTTCTTGTCTATTCTTCTTCCCGGATTATATCTTGCTATAACGTTGTTTCATCAAGAAATAATACCGACTTATTTGTTATATTCAATAAGTGCGGCAAGAGAAAACGTACCTTTTCCAAGTATAGTGGAACTTTTGTTAATGGATATATCGTTTGAAATGATACGAGAGGCAGGAATACGAATGCCAAACCCAATAGGCTCAACACTGGGTATTGTCGGAGGTTTGATTTTAGGACAAGCCGCAGTCAGTGCAAAAATAGTAAGTCCGATTATGATTATAATTATAGCTATAACAGGTATCGGTTCTTTTGCAACTTCAGATTATTCACTTAGTTGGGGTTATCGAATTTTAAGACTTGCTTTTATAGCTTTGGCGGCTGTAATGGGCTTTTACGGAATTGCAATAGGTATTTTCATATATAGTTTGTATGTTGCAAAGCAAACAAGTTTCGGAGTACCGTATTTATCCCCTATTCCAAAGGTTAATAACAGAAGTATGACTAATTCTATATTTGAAAATCCTATATGGAAGAAAGAATATCGTCCGGATTTTCTAAAAACCAAAAAAAATACGGAAGAACCGAAGATAAGCCGTAATTGGAAAATTAAAAAGAATACACGATAAATGTTTCACGTGAAACATTAGAAGGAGTAGTTATGATAGACAGAAAGAAAATGACGACACTGCTCATTAATGTAATATCGGTAAAAATGCTCTTGACATTTCCTAAAATAATGATTATAAACAGCGGAAATGCAGCATGGATAGAGTGTATATACAATACATTGATTGTAATAGGACTGTTTTGGATTACAACCAAACTATACAGAAGTAATAAAAATATAATACAGCTTGCTGAAATGACAGGAAAAAAGTGGCTTAAAATAATAGTCGGAGTTGTTGTTTTTGTAGTTTTATTGATAAATTATTCGTCAATTATAAGAATTTTCCCCGAAACAGTCAAAATGGTACTCTTGCAGGACTTTAAAATAGAATTTATAATACCGATATTTATGCTTGCTATAGGAATAGGTGCATATATAGGTCTTGAACCGATAGCAAGAGTAAATAATATGTTTATGCCGCTTGCCGGAATAGTGTTGCTGCTGTCGTTGATACTTTTGATACCGTATTTCAATATAAATAACATATTTCCGATACTAGGCAACGGGGTTTACAGTATAACGGTCAAAGGAATAAATACAATTTCACTGTTTTCGGATATATTGCTGTTGAACATTCTGCTTCCATATTGTGAAAATACTTCAGAGGCAAAAAAGAGCGGTTGGAGAGCAATTTATATAAGTGCAACTATCGGAGTAGTCATTTTACTGTCATATTGCTTAATTTATCCTTATCCGGTTTCAAGAGAATTTATGATTCCCGTGTATCAACTGTCGAGAGTGATACATTTGGGTAACTTTTTCAGCAGATTTGAGGTAATATTCCAATTTGTATGGTCAATTCTTGTGCTTATATATTCATCAATTTATGTATATGCACTGTGTTATGTGTGGCAGATAACATTTGACCTTAAATATTATAAACCGCTTATATTTCCTGTTGTGATAATAAGCGGAATTGTGGCTGTATTGCCGAGTTCTGTTGTGGATTTGGTTAAATCTGAACGGTTGGAAAACATAATAGTATACCCCGTGGCATTTTTATTGCCTATTTTGTTCGGATTTTATTCAAAAAAGATATATAACAAACGAACTGTAAATGAGGAGAGTGGTGAAAGTGAGTAGAATACGAATAATTATAACTATTATAGTAGTCGTTTTAACAACACTCCTCACAGGCTGTACAGGAAAAGAGCCGAATGAAATCGCATATGTGGTTGCACTTGGTATAGACAGTACAGATGATGGTAATTATAAAATAACAATTCAGTATGCGAACACCACTCAAATAAGCGGAGGAGCGTCGGAATCCGGCGGAAAAGCAGGCAGTGAAATAGTTGATAACGTTACTATTGAGGCACCAAATATATATGCCGGTGTCGGCTTGGCGAATAATATAGTAAGTAAAAGCTTTTCTATGTCACATGCAAAATTGATAGTATTTTCAAAAGAAATAGCCGAAAAGGGCGTTAAAGATATGATAGAAACACTTGTGAGAAGTGAAGAAATCAGACCTGATGTGTTCATAGCGGTGGCAAATACGACCGCAAATGACTATTTGACATCGGTAAATCCTGAAATGGAGGTAAACCCTGCACAATATTATCAGCTAATATACCAAAAAAATCAGCTTGTAGGTATTCCTGACGGTCAATTAAGAGAGTTTTTTACGGGTTTATATACAGATAACTATGATAGTATATTGCCTGTTGCGGGTGTAATTGATGGATCAGGCGGTAACAGTCAAAATGATGATAAAGGACAGTCAAAAGACAGTCAAAATGAAGGCTCGGAGGGTAGTTCGGAGAGCTTGGACAGTTTTGAAAGTAAAAGTTCAAATGAAAAAGATGAAAATGAAAAAGAAAAAGACGCCGAAAAAAATACAAGCAAGTATGAATATGATATAAAAAACTATGTTGGCGGTGAGACCGCTATCGAAAAGAAAAATAAAGCTGAAGCAATAGGTGCGGCTGTGTTTGAAAAAGATAAAATGGTCGGTGAACTTGGTGAAGTTGAGACTGAAATATGTAAGATGTTAAAAGGTGACTATACCTATAGTTATCTTACTTATTATAATAATGATACTCCCGATATTCCTATAACCGTAAAAACAACTCAACAGAAAAAGCCAAAATATAAAATTGATACTGATAAAAAGACCGTTGATATAGAATTGTATATAGAAAGTGACCTTTATTCCCTACCGGCAGACTATAATGTAGAAAATAAAATCGAAGATTTTGAAAGAGATGTAGCAAATTATACGAGCAGTGCTTGTACAGAATTTATAAATAACTTTACAAAAAAGTATAATAGTGACATTTTAAAATTAAATGAAAAGGTAAAATATAAGTTTTTAACAAATAATCAATATAATTGGTTCAAAAAAAACGTCGACTGGAGCGAATACAAATTCTCTGTGTGTACCGACTTTAAAGTCAGAAGAACAGGATTGATTGTGAGGGAATAAAATGGTAAGAAATGTATTGGTTATAATGGTAATTTTAGTATGTACTACTTCAGTAGTTAGCTACGGAGTATATAATTTAAAGGATAATAATAAATTAGGCGGTATAAGTTTGTTTGTTCTTGCGTTTGTAACGGTTGTCGGCTCAATGTATTTTTTGGTAAGATAACACTTGAAAAAATCATATCATAAGTGTATAATATTTCAGAGGTGATTTTGTGGATAAGAGCAAGACGTGCTTTTTTACGGGACACAGAAAAATAGCACAATCAAAAATTGAAATTGTAAAGGCACAACTTGCCGATAATATAGAAAAAATGATTACCGAATACGGTGTTAATACGTTTATAGACGGCGGTGCACTTGGTTTTGATACAATAGCCGCAGAAACTGTAATTGAAATGCGTGAAAAATATCAGAATATAAAACTTGTTATGTACCTTCCCTGTTACGGTCAGAGTAAAATGTGGAAAGAGAGCGAACAATTCAGATACAGAATGGTACTTTCAAAAGCCGATAAGATAATTTACATTACCGAAAGCGTGTATACGGACGATTGTATGAAATTGAGAAATTTGAAGATGATTAAAGATTCATCATTTTGTATTGCATTTTGCCTTATGCAGAAAAGCGGAACAGGTTTTACGCTTCGTAATGCGGAAAATGTGGGTATTGAAATTGTGAATATAGCTGATGAAATATATTAAAAAAGAGGCTCGAAAGCCTCTTTTTTTGTAGTAAAAATGTGACAATTTATTGCTGTCTTAAAGTGTGCTGATTAAATCATTCATGCTGTACATTCCGGCAGGTTTGTCACTCATAAATTTTGCAGCCTTAATTGCACCGACCGCAAAAACTTCTTTACTGTGAGCGCTGTGCTTTAATTCGATAACTTCATCAGTTCCTGCAAAGATAACTTCATGGTCACCTACAATAGTACCGCCGCGAACTGCGTGAATACCTATTTCGGTAGGCTTTCTCTTTCTGCGAACTGCGTGTCTGTCATAGACATATTCAGCCGGATAAGAAAGTGTTTCGTCAATAGCGTCAGCAATAGCAAGAGCAGTACCTGACGGAGCGTCAATTTTTTGATTGTGATGACGTTCAACAATTTCAATATCGAAGTTTCCTTCAAGCAGTTTTGTAGCTTTCTTTGCAAGAGCAATGATAAGATTGATACCAAGACTCATATTTGCAGAGAAAAATACAGGAATTTCTTTAGATGCCTCTGTAAATTCCTTTTTCTGCTCATCAGTATAACCTGTTGTAGCAAGAATAACAGGTAATTTTCTCTTTTTGCAGTAGTTTAGTACAGTTGTAAGAGCAGATGGGTGTGAAAAGTCGATTATAACATCGGCGTCGCCTGTAAATTCATCTGGATTTGTGAAAACAGGATAAGTATTTTCAATAGAATCATTTACGTCAAAGCCTGCAACAATCTCACATTCATTGTCCTCACTGACAAGACGGGTAATAACCTGCCCCATTTTACCGTTACAACCGTTCATAATAATTTTCGTCATTAGTCCGTTGCTCCTTTATGCAAGTTTCATACCGAAATCAGTCATAGATTTTTTTAGTTTTTCAAGGTTTGCACTGTCCATATCAACAAGAGGCATACGCAAGTTGCCTGCGTTGAAGCCTAACAAATTCATAGCAGTCTTAATCGGAACAGGGTTAACCTCGATAAATAGGTTGTTGATAAGATCAAGCATTTTTAATTGTAAATCTCTTGACTTATCCACTTCTCCGTTAAAGTAGTATTCACATATGTTGTGAGTTTCCTTAGGAAGAATGTTTGCAACAACAGATATAACACCCTTACCGCCAAGCGAAAGTGTAGGAACAATCATATCGTCGTTACCCGAATAAATGTATAAATCAGGTACTTCTGCGGCAACCTTAGCCATATAACTGATGTTTCCGCTTGCCTCTTTGATAGCAACTATGTTTTCAACCTTTGCAAGTTCCTTTAGAGTGTCGATAGCAAAACTCATACCTGTTCTTGACGGAACGTTGTAAAGGATAACAGGAATTTTGATTGCATTGGCAATAGCCGTAAAGTGAGCAATAAGTCCCTTTTGAGTAGTCTTGTTGTAATACGGAGTAACAGAAAGAATTCCGTCAACACCGTATTCTTCAGCTTTCTTTGAAAGCTCGATTGCGTGAGCAGTATCATTTGAACCTGTACCGGCAATGACAGTAATTCTGCCTGCCGCTTTTTCAACAGTGTACTTGATAGCTGCAAGATGTTCTTCGTCAGGCATAGTAGATGCCTCACCTGTTGTACCGCAAATTATAATTGCGTCTGTATTGTTTTCAATATGATATTCAATTAATTTTCCAAGTTCATCATAATTTGTCTTTAAGCCGTCAAACGGCGTAATAATGGCAACGCCGGAACCTGTAAAAGGTAATGTCTTAGACATATTAAATCAATTCCTTTCAATAAAATTTAAAATTAATCCATATAACCCTTAGCTGTAAGTAGTTCAGCAAGAAGAACCGCACCACCTGCAGCACCTCTTAGAGTATTGTGGCTCATAGAAACCATCTTATAATCGTATTGTGTTGATTCTCTCAAACGTCCGCATGAAATAGCCATACCGCCGTCGATTTCACGGGCAGTCTTGATTTGAGGCTGATCAGGAGCGTCCTTTTCAGTGTAAACGTGAATAAACTGCTTTGGAGCGTGAGGTAGGTTAAGTTCCTGAGGAACACCTTTGTATTCTGCCCACATTTTTTCGATTTCTTCTACAGACGGCTTGTTTGCACTGTCTTTGAATGAGAAGAATATAGCGGCTGTGTGACCGTTTGATACAGGAACTCTGTATGTTTGGCATTCGATTTGCAATTCGGTTGAAGGAACAATTTCTTTACCTTCAATTTTACCAAGTACCTTGTTAGGCTCAACTTCTGACTTCATTTCTTCTCCGCCGATGTATGGGATTAGGTTGTCAACCATTTCCGGCCATGTTTTAAAAGTCTTACCTGCACCTGAAATAGCTTGATAAGTTGTTACAAGAGCGTGGTCGATTGGGTACTTCATATTAACAACAGCCATTGCAGGCAAATATGATTGTAGAGAGCAATTTGACTTAACTGCGATAAAACCTCTCTTTGTACCAAGTCTTTCACGCTGAGCAGGAATAATTTCAATGTGCTGAGGGTTGATTTCCGGAATAATCATCGGAACGTCAGGAGTATGACGGTGAGCAGAGTTGTTTGAAACAACAGGGCATTCAGCCTTAGCATATCTTTCTTCAAGAGCTTTGATTTCGTCTTTTTTCATATCAACTGCACAGAATACGAAATCTACCTTTTCTGCAATTTTTTCAACGTCGTTTGTAGCGTCCATAACAACCATATCTGCCACTGATGCAGGAATTTCTTCGTCCATAGCCCATTTAGCGCCTACGGCGTCTTTATAAGCCTTGCCGGCACTTCTCGGAGATGCTGCAAGCACTTCGATTGTATACCATGGGTGGTCGTTAAGAAGTGTAATAAAACGCTGTCCAACCATACCTGTTGCACCTATAATACCTACTTTGTAATTGTCTTTCATTTTGACTCTCCTTTGTTTTTTATAAAATAAAAAGCAGTAGTCAGAAACTACTGCTATGTTTGCATATAACAAAAACAGCGATAGCTCCCCACCTTACGATGACAGTCATACCGCTGTTAACGATATGCCCAGAATGAATATCCGCAATAATATTCAAACTTCGGCACTGTGTCCTTTCCGTATACATCAAAGATAATTGCATATCTCCGTATACATACTGATACACAAGCGCACCTCTACCTTGCTTATATATTATTATACTACCACTATTAATTGTATGTGTCAATAGGAAAAATATTATTTTTTTATTACATTATTTAAACGTTGCAAATTCCTGTGCCCAATAAATACCGTATGATCCTCCTCGTGCAAGTCCTACGCCTATATATTCAAAATCGGGATTTAATATATTTTTGCGGTGTCCCGGTGAATTCATCCAAGAATCCATAACATTTTGCGGTGAAGATTGACCTGCGGCTATATTCTCCCCTGCCGAAGAATATGATATCCCTGCGGCTTTCATTCTGTCAAACGGAGTTTGTCCGTCAGGAGTATTGTGTGCAAAGAAGTTTCTGTCTATCATATCTTCACAGTGACTTTCGGCAAGAGCGGCAAGCGAATCGTCCCATTTTAACGGTGCAACATTATATTTTGCACGTTCTTCGTTTACGAGATTCAGAACTTCATATCCCCAATCATCAAAATCACTTTCATTATCGGTTTCAATATAAACTGTATGCGTGTCACCGTCCCAAAATACCTCTGCACCGGCCGATTCCGATACAGCCCTTAACGGTACAAGGGTGTAATCATTGTAGATTATAGGGGGCGTATTAAGCTCGACAGACGTATCATTGACATACATCGTATTTTCGTTTATAAACAAAGTTATGGTTAAGTCGTCTTTTTGAGCCGTTACACGCTGTTCGTCGCCAAACCACTGTACAACCATATCAAGATTTTCAAATATCGCTCTGAACGGTACAAGAGTTGAATCGTTTTGTATTATTGGTGACTGCTCAAATATTAATTCATCTTCGTTTAGATATACCGTTATATCATCATCGGCAAAAACCGTCGGTGACATAATCATCAGTGATAAAAAAAGTGCTGCTATTTTTTTCATATCATATCCCTCCTCACCGCTAATTATATAGTATAAACAGCAATATAACAAGTGGAAATTTAAAGAAAAAAGAGTGCCGATTGAATTCGACACTCTAATATATCAAAAATTATTTTACAATAAGACTCTCACCTGTCATTTGTTCAGGTTTTTCAAGTCCCATAAGGTCAAGCATAGTCGGGCAAAGGTCACAAAGTCTGCCGTTCTTAACTTTAACATCGCCTGCACCTACAAGAATCATAGGAACAGGGTTAGTTGTATGAGCTGTAAACGGAGCTTTTGTAACAGGGTCGATTAAGCAGTCAGCGTTACCGTGATCGGCAGTGATGATAGCTTGTCCGCCCTTTGCAAGAATAGCGTCAACCATTCTTCCTACACATTCGTCAACGGCTTCAACCGCCTTAACAGCCGCTTCCATAATACCTGTGTGACCGACCATATCACAGTTAGCATAGTTAAGAATGATAACATCAAACTTGTCCGAATTGATTGCGTCAACAACTGCGTCAGTAACTTCATAAGCACTCATTTCAGGTTTCATATCGAAAGTTGCAACGTCAGGTGACTTGATAAGTATTCTTTCCTCACCGTCAAATTGCTTTTCTTCACCGCCGTTGAAGAAGAATGTAACGTGTGCATACTTCTGTGTTTCGGCAATTCTAAGCTGTGTAAGACCTTTCTTACTGATGTATTCTCCGAATGTCATTTCAAGAGTTTCCGGCGGATATGCTACAGTTACATTTGGCATTGATTCGTCATATTGAGTCATGCAAACGAAGTTTACAGGAAAATACTTTCTTTCAAAGCCAGTGAAGTCAGGGTCAACAAAAGTTCTTGTAATCTGTCTTGCTCTGTCAGGACGGAAGTTGAAGAAAATAACACTGTCGCCCTCTTTAATCATACCGTTTTTGTCAACAACAGTCGGAATAACAAATTCGTCTGTAACGTCATTTGCGTATGAGTTTTTAACGGCTGTAACAGCGTCTGTTTCCTGTATGCCTTCGCCGTCAACCATAGCTTTGTAAGCCTTTTCGACTCTGTCCCAAGCGTTATCTCTGTCCATAGCGTAAAATCTGCCCATAATTGTAGCGACAGAGCCTACGCCGATTTCTTTAATTTCTTTTTCAAGTTCAGCCATAAATTCGGCACCTGATGTAGGAGGAACGTCACGACCGTCAAGGAATGTGTGAACATATACGTTTTCAATACCTTTTTTCTTAGCCATCTTTAACAGACCGTAAAGGTGTTCGTTGTGGCTGTGTACACCGCCGTTTGAAAGAAGTCCCATAAGGTGAAGTGACTTGCCGTTAGCTTTAGCGGCGTCCATAGCGTCTGAAAGAGCCTTGTTTTCATAAATTTTACCGTCGTTAATGTCTTTTGAAATCTTAACAAGCATTTGATAAACAATTCTGCCGGCACCGATATTTGTGTGACCTACTTCACTGTTACCCATTTGACCGTCAGGAAGACCGACGTCAAGACCGCTTGCAGAAAGCTGTGAATGTGGGTATTCGGCTAAAAGCTTGTCAAGATGAGGTTTCTTTGCCGCTACGATAGCATTACCCTCTGTATTTTGGTTAATGCCGTAACCGTCCATAATAATTAATGCGATTGGTTTCTTTGCCATAAGTAATTACTCCTTTATGTTTAAAAATAGGACAGGCAATAATGCCTGCCCTTTTGTAAAATCATTATTTAGCTGCCTTTGTGATAACAGCGAAGTCAGCACTCTTTAGAGATGCACCGCCGATAAGACCACCATCAATGTTTGGCTTAGCAAGAAGTCCTGCACAGTTCTTAGGATTCATGCTGCCGCCGTATTGAATAGTAATAGCCTTTGCTGTTTCAGCATCGTAAAGGTTTTCAAGTAATTCTCTGATACCGCCGCAAACTTCTTCAGCTTGGTCGTCAGTAGCAGTCTTGCCTGTACCGATAGCCCAGATTGGCTCGTATGCAACGACAACTTTTTTAGCGTCGTCAGCACTGATTCCGGCAAATGCCTTCTTGATTTGAATAGCAATCCAGTCCATTGTGATACCGGCTTCGCGCTGTTCAAGACTTTCACCGCAGCAAACGATAGGAATAAGACCCTTTTCAAGAGCCTTTTTAGCCTTTAGATTAACTGTTTCATCAGTTTCGTTGTTGTATTCACGTCTTTCACTGTGACCCATGATAACATAATCAACACCAAGGTCTTTAAGCATTTCTGCACTTACTTCACCTGTGAAAGCGCCCTTGTCCTCAAAGTGTAGGTTTTCAGCACCGATTTTAACGTGTGAACCCTTAGCGGCCTCAACAGCTTGTGGTAGGCATACGAACGGTGTACAGCAAACTACTTCACATTCTGAACCCTTTGTTGCGTCGATTACTTCTTTGATGTAATCATATGTTTCTGACGGAAGCTTGTTCATCTTCCAGTTACCGGCAATTATATATTTTCCCATTGTAATTTCTCCTTTTGTAGTTTAATTATAAGTGACAGACAGTCACTCTACGGAATATTTAAAATATGGTGAGAGGCGGTCAATGACCGCCCTGTCACAATAATTATTTATCTGTCAAAGCTGCGATACCAGGAAGTTCTTTACCTTCAAGGAATTCCATTGATGCGCCGCCGCCTGTTGAGATGTGGCTCATCTTATCGCCAAGACCTGCTTGGTTTACTGCAGCAACACTGTCACCGCCGCCGATGATTGTTGTAGCGTCAAGATCGGCAAGAGCCTGAGCTATTGTATTTGTACCCTTTGCGAAGTTTGGCATTTCAAATACGCCCATAGGACCGTTCCAAACAACTGTCTTTGCGTCTTTAAGAGCATCCTTGTAAAGTTCGATTGTCTTAGGACCGATGTCAAGACCCATCCAGCTGTCAGGAATATTACCTTCAACAACTTGTGATTCGGCGTCGTTTGCAAATTCTTTAGCAACTACTGTATCAACAGGAAGAAGTAGCTTGTCGCCTGCCTCGTCAAGCATTTTCTTGGCATAGTCAATGTAATCAGGTTCAAGAAGTGATGTACCTGTTGTCTTGCCTTGTGCCGCAAAGAATGTGTAAGCCATACCGCCGCCGATGATTAGCTTGTCTACTTTCTTTAAAAGATTTTCAATAACTGAAATCTTTGAAGAAACTTTACTTCCGCCAAGAATAGCTACAAGCGGTCTTACAGGATTGTTTACTGCGTTACCGAGGAAGTTGATTTCCTTTTCGATTAGGTAACCTGCAACAGCCGGCTTAAGAATTGAAGATACACCTACGTTTGAGCAGTGAGCTCTGTGAGCTGTACCGAATGCGTCATTTACGAACAAATCAGCAAGTGAAGCAAGTTCTTTTGAGAAAGCTTCTTCGTTCTTTGTTTCTTCTTTTCTGTAACGAGTGTTTTGAAGAAGAACAACATCACCGTCATTCATTTCTGCAACAGCCTTTTTAGCGTTGTCGCCTACTACGTTATCGTCAGCGGCAAAAACAACTTCTTTGCCAAGCTTTTCTGAAAGACTCTTTGCAACAGGTGCAAGAGAAAGTGATGGAACAGGCTCACCCTTTGGCTTACCCATATGTGAGCAAAGAATAACTCTTGCTCCGTTATCTATAAGATACTTAATTGTAGGAAGTGCACCTACAATACGGTTTTCGTCTGTGATATTACCGTCAGCGTCAAGCGGCACGTTAAAGTCACAACGTACTAAAACCTTTTTGCCTTTTACGTCAACATCTTCAACTGTTAATTTGTTGTACATAGTCAATTTCTCCTTTTTTATGCGGACAAAATTATCCGATTTTTCTTGATTATATTATATATAAAAATTATCTGTTTTTCAAGTATATAATTAAAATTCGTTAAAATTTTACCAACTTAATCAAAATAGCCGCCGTCAATATGCCAACTATGTCACCGACAGCCGCAAAAGGAACAGCTTTCAAGTTATGTTTTACCCTTGTTTTCGCAAAATATACGCAAAGACAGTAGAAAGTTGTTTCAGTCGAACCCATTATAACGGAGGCAATTCGACCGACTTCGCTGTCGGCACCGTAATTGTTTAAAATTTCGGTAAGTATGCCCGTTGCACCGCTGCCCGATATTGGACGGATAAGTGCCAAAGGCATAACTTCGGCAGGGATTAAATTTGTGATAGGTGAAAGGAGTGATACTATAAGGTCAAGCGTGCCTGACGCACGGAGCATATATGCGGCGGTAAGCACCGCTACAAGCGGCGGAAATATGCCTGATACTATTTTCATTCCCTCCTCTGCCCCATCTATAAAAAGTTCGTATGACGGAAGTTTTTTTATCATTGCGGTTATAAGAACAAGTGCAATTATGAGCGGTATTACATAAATCATATTTTACTCCCTGTATAGTAATTTTGTCAGTGTTAAAGCAATAAATGCGGCGGTGAATGAAGAAATCCAAATCGGCAGAATAACCGAAAACGGATTTGCAGAGCCTGCCGCGACACGCAGAGCGATTATTGTTGTGGGTATAAGCTGTACGGACGTGGTGTTCAAAACGACAAGCGTACACATATTTTTTGATGTGTAAAGCGGATTGTTGTTTTCCTTGTCAAGACATTGCATAGCCTTTATGCCCATAGGCGTTGCGGCGTTGCCCATTCCGAGTATGTTGGCACTCATATTCACGGCAATATATTTTTTTGCTTTTTGTCCTGCATTGGGAAACAGGAAGTTTATTATAGGTTTTAATAATTTCTCTAATTTCTGTGACAATCCCGCATTTTCGGCAATTTTCATAATACCCGTCCAAAAGCACATAACTCCCGCAAATGACAATACCGTAAAAACGGCACTTTTCGCACCCTCAAACGCACTGTTTATAGTTTGGTCGACAGTGCCGTTAAAAATTGACACAACTATCGACACAATAATCATCAAGCACCAAATATAATTCATATACTTTCCTCCGTTTCTTGTGAATTTGATATTTATTTATATGAAAAATTGTGCTATAATAGAAGAATGTATATAAATATAATTTGAACGGAGGATTAGTATGCTCAAAGGAAAAACAGTCGTGCTTGGAGTTACGGGAAGTATTGCGGCGTACAAAATCGCAAATCTTGCAAGAATGCTTGTAAAACAGCATTGTGAAGTACACGTGCTTATGACGCAGAACGCAACTAATTTTATAAATCCCATAACTTTTGAAACATTGACAAAGCATAAATGCCTTATAGATACATTTGACCGTAATTTTGAATTCAGCGTTGAACACGTTGCACTTGCAAAAGCGGCGGACGTGGTTATGATTGCACCGGCGAGTGCAAATGTAATCGGCAAGATTGCAAACGGTATCGCCGACGATATGCTTACAACCACTGTTATGGCTTGTCCTTGCAAGAAAATTGTGTCACCTGCTATGAATCATAATATGTTTCATAACCCTATCGTGCAGGATAACATTGAAAAGCTGAAGCGTTACGGCTATGAAATAGTTGAACCGGCGCACGGTATGCTTGCAAACGGCGATATGGGTGACGGCAGAATGCCTGATGAAGAGCTTTTGTTTGAATACATTGTTAAAGAGATTGCATTTGAAAAAGATATGACAGGTAAAAAAGTGCTTGTTACAGCCGGTGCAACTGTAGAGGCTATCGACCCTGTGAGATTCATAACAAACCATTCGAGCGGAAAAATGGGTTTTGCACTTGCAAAGAACGCAATGCTAAGAGGTGCGGACGTGACGCTTGTTATGGGTAAATGCGACAGTGAGCCTCCTGTGTTTGTGAATACGGTTAAGGTGCAGAGTGCGAAAGATATGTATGACGCGGTAATAGAACGTGCCGACAGTATGGATATAATCGTTAAGGCGGCGGCAGTAGCTGATTACAGACCTAAGAACGTAAGCAGTGAAAAGGTAAAAAAACAGGACGGTAATATGTCGATTGAGCTTGAACTTACGGATGATATATTAAAAACTCTCGGTGAAAGAAAAAACGGTCAATTTATCTGCGGTTTCTCTATGGAAACAGAAAATATGCTTGAAAATTCAAAAAAGAAACTTGAAAAGAAAAATTGTGATATGATTGTCGCAAATAATCTTAAACAAGACGGTGCAGGCTTTGGTGGTAATACAAATATCGTGACGCTTATAACAAAAGATGATGAAGTTCAGCTTGAAAAGATGACAAAAGATGAAGTTGCGGAAAAGATATTTGATTTCATTTTGAGTAGATAGGAAGCAGATTATGTACGGATACGAAACGTTCCACGAGGATTTGATGAAAAATTTAATAGAATCGGTGCATAACGGCGCAAGCTCACATGCGTATATATTTGAGGGTGAAAAGGGCTTGGGTGTACTCAATTCCGCCAGACTTTTTGCGGCGGCATTGACGTGCAAAAATACAGGTGTCGCACCTTGCGGAAGTTGTCATAATTGCGTAGAATCAAAAGCGGACACAAACCCCGATATAATTTATGTTCGGCCGAAGGCCGACAAAAAAAGTATCGGTGCAAAAGATATGCGTAAACTTGAGGAGGATGTGGCTGTAAAGCCGTTTAATTCAAAGCATAAGGTTTATATATTTGAGGACGCGTCTTTGCTTACCGAGGAGGCACAAAACACGTTTTTAAAAACGTTTGAAGAACCGCCGGAATACGCAGTATTTATCTTGATAACAGAAAACTCCGCTTCCCTATTGCAGACAATTTTATCACGTTTTACGCTTGTGCATTTTCCGTCTGTGTCTGACGTGATTATGGAGAAGTATATAAGCGAAAAATATCCCGAAGAAAAGGAACGCTTGCCGTTTTTGATTAAGTATTGTGCAGGTGTGCCGGGAGTGGCTGACAATATTATAAATGATGAAAACTTTGAAAAAGTGAGAACATCCTCACTTGAAAATTTATTTTCGGTATTGTCAACAGACAGAAGTTCGGCATTCGTTGTGAAGAAGTATCTTGATGAAAATAAAGATAAGGCTGAAAATATATTCGTTTTTTGGCTTGCATATCTGCGTGATATAATTCTTATGCAATCGCAAGCACCGAATATGATTATTAATATTGATAAAAAAGATACGTTAAGACAGCTTGCGGCTAAGTATGATACCGATTATTTGATGAATATGTCAAAGCGTGTAATAAAAGCAAAAAATATGTTGGCACGATATGTGAGTTTAAAAGCCATTTCGCTGTGGTTGTCGCTAAAATCCGCATAAAACGCGGTATTTCTATAAAAATTATTTTTGTTAGTATTTTTTCTGTTTTTGTTGACAATTTATTACATATGTGGTATAATAAATTTACCGTTTAAAAGAATATTAGATAAGGAGGAAAATTTTAATGAAATCTGTAGGAATCGTTAGAAAGGTTGATGAACTTGGCCGTATTGTCATTCCGGTAGAACTAAGGAGAAAGTTTGGAATCGACATTAAGGATTCAATGGAAATTTATACAGAAGATAACTGTATAATCCTAAAGAAGTATGAACCTTCATGCATATTCTGTGGCGATGCAAAGAATATATTCCAATTCAACGGTAAGAATATTTGCCCTGAGTGTGCTAAAAAGATTAACGGCTATGTAGCTGAATAATCATATCAAAAAAAAGAACCGCTTAGTCTGATGCGGTTCTTTTTTTGTGTTGATAATAACTTTAAATTGTGGATAAAACATTTTTTAGTACGATTTAATGTTGATAAAACGTTAAAATACAACATACCATACCAACATACAAGGCTCCCCTTGAGGGGAGCTGTCGCATTGCGACTGAGGGGTGGCTCTTATATAATCTCTTGTTTTAAAATCCTATGAGTCTGTAAAACAGATACTCTCCCCTATCTTGACATCAATAATAAAAGAACACAAAAAAAGATGTTACCGAAGTAACATCTTTTTGAATAATCAAATCAGTAAAGCTTACGCTTCTTCGATTTCAGAAACGACACCTGAACCTACTGTTCTACCACCTTCACGGATAGCGAAACGTAGACCCTTTTCGATAGCGATTGGAGTGATAAGTTCAACTTCCATCTTTACGTTATCGCCAGGCATACACATTTCTGTGCCTTCTGGAAGTGTGATAACGCCAGTAACGTCAGTTGTTCTGAAATAGAACTGAGGTCTGTAGTTGTTGAAGAATGGTGTATGACGGCCACCTTCGTCCTTTGTTAGTACGTAAACTTCGCCCTTAAACTTTGTGTGTGGGTGAATTGTACCAGGCTTAGAAAGAACCTGACCTCTTTCGATTTCGTTTCTCTGAACACCACGAAGTAGTGCACCGATGTTGTCGCCGGCTTCAGCGTAGTCAAGAAGCTTTCTGAACATTTCGATACCTGTAACAACAACTTTTCTCTTTTCGTCTGTAAGACCAACGATTTCAACTTCGTCGTTAAGGTTTAGCTGACCTCTTTCAACTCTACCTGTAGCAACTGTACCACGACCTGTGATTGAGAAAATGTCTTCGATAGGCATTAGGAATGGAAGGTCTGACTTTCTTTCAGGAGTTGGGATATATCTGTCAACTTCGTCCATAAGGTCAAGAATACACTTGTATTCAGGAGCGTTAGGATCTGTTGAATCACATTCAAGTACCTGAAGAGCTGAACCTGAAATGATTGGAGTATCGTCGCCAGGGAAGTCATATTCGTTAAGAAGTTCTCTGATTTCCATTTCAACAAGTTCCATAAGTTCAGGATCGTCAACCTGGTCAGCCTTGTTCATGAATACAACGATATAAGGAACGCCAACCTGTCTTGATAGAAGGATGTGTTCTCTTGTCTGAGGCATTGGACCGTCAGCAGCTGAAACAACAAGGATAGCGCCGTCCATCTGAGCAGCACCTGTGATCATGTTCTTTACGTAGTCAGCGTGTCCCGGGCAGTCAACGTGAGCATAGTGACGTGTGTCTGTTTCGTACTCAACGTGAGCTGTAGAGATAGTGATACCTCTTTCTCTTTCTTCCGGAGCCTTATCGATCATGTCGTAAGCTTCGAATTGAGCCTGACCCTTAAGAGCCAATACCTTTGTGATAGCAGCTGTTAGAGTTGTCTTACCATGGTCAACGTGACCGATAGTACCAATGTTAACATGCGGCTTAGTTCTTTCAAATTTCTCTTTTGCCATTGTAGAAATTCCTCCTTAAAATATTTTATATACATTAATAAACTTATTGTACAATCTTTTGGTGAAAAAATCAAGTATTTTTTCAATAAATTTATAAATTGTTAAAATTTAAACGGCGAAAGTAGGAAAAATCCTACTTACCATATAAAATTCAATTAGTTCTTTGCACGTTCGTTCATAATCTTTTCTTGAACAGACTTCGGAACTTCGCTGTAGTGTGAAGGTTCCATTGAGTACTGTCCACGTCCCTGTGTACCTGAACGAAGAACTGTAGCATAACCAAACATTTCTGCAAGTGGCACGTCAGCTGTTACCTGAGTAACACCGCCGCTGCGTGATTCTTGCTGTTTAACCATACCACGTCTTGATGAAAGGTCACCGATAACGAAACCAAGGTATTCGTCAGGAACGATAACATTAACAAGCATGATAGGCTCCTTAATAACAGGATCAGCCTTCTTCATACCTTCCTTGAACGCCATAGAAGCGGCAATCTTAAATGCCATTTCTGATGAGTCGACTTCATGGTATGAACCGTCATATAGAGTTGCCTTAACGTCAACTACGTTGTAACCTGCAAGTACACCTGATTGCATAGCACCTTGGATACCTGCGTCAACAGCAGGGATATATTCCTTAGGAATAGCACCGCCGACGATTGCATTAACGAATTCATAACCTGCACCTTCTTCAAGCGGCTCAAGTTTAAGAAGTACGTGACCGTACTGACCTTTACCACCTGATTGACGAGCATATTTATGTTCGATATTAACTGCTTTTCTGATAGCCTCTCTGTAAGAAACCTGAGGTTCACCAACGTTAGCCTCAACCTTAAACTCACGAAGAAGTCTGTCAACGATAATTTCAAGGTGAAGTTCACCCATACCTGCGATGATTGTTTGACCTGTTTCCTCATCTGTGTAAGTCTTGAATGTTGGATCTTCTTCTGCAAGTTTTGCAAGAGCGATACCCATCTTTTCTTGACCTGCCTTAGTCTTAGGCTCGATAGCAACACGGATAACCGGTTCAGGGAAGTCCATAGACTCAAGGATAATTGGGTGCTTTTCATCACAAAGTGTTTCACCTGTTGTTGTATTTTGTAGACCAACAGCTGCAGCTATATCACCTGAGTAAACTATATCAAGGTCTTCTCTGTGGTTAGCGTGCATTTGTAGAATTCTACCCATTCTTTCTCTCTTACCCTTGCATGAGTTCAATACATATGAACCCTTTTCAAGAGTACCTGAGTATACTCTGAAGAAACAAATCTTACCAACAAATGGGTCAGTTGCAATCTTGAATGCAAGAGCAGCGAACGGAGCGTCATCTGATGACGGTCTTTCGTCCTCTTCGTCTGTATCAGGATTTATACCCTTGATAGCAGGTACATCTACCGGTGAAGGCATGTACTCGATAACTGCGTCAAGAAGCATTTGAACACCCTTGTTTCTGTAAGCTGTTCCGCAAAGCATAGGAACGATTTCATTATTGATAGTAGCTTTTCTCAAAGCTGCCTTTAATTCGTCAACTGAAATTTCCTCATCGCTAAGGAACTTTTCAAGTAAAGCTTCATCTGTTTCACAGATTGCTTCAACCATTGCCTGATGATATTCTTCAGCTTTTTCCTGCATATCAGCCGGAATAGCGTCCTTATGGAACTTTGTTCCAAGTTCATCATCATAAATTTCAGCGTCCATGTTCATAAGGTCGATGATACCTACGAAAGTATCTTCGGCACCGATTGGAAGCTGGATTGGCACACCGTTAGCGTTTAGTCTTTCGTGTACCATGTTTACAACATTATAGAAGTCAGCACCCATGATGTCCATCTTATTAACGAAAATCATACGAGGTACGTTGTAATCATCAGCTTGACGCCAAACAGTTTCTGACTGAGGCTCAACACCGCCCTTAGCACACATAACTGTTACCGAACCGTCCAAAACTCTTAGAGATCTTTGAACTTCAACTGTAAAGTCAACGTGTCCAGGGGTATCAATGATATTAATTCTGTTCTTTATACCCTTAAAAGGACCTTCTTTTGGTTGCCAGAAACATGTTGTAGCAGCTGAAGTAATTGTAATACCACGCTCTTGTTCCTGAGCCATCCAGTCCATAGTAGCACCGCCATCGTGTGTTTCACCGATTTTGTGGTTGATACCTGTGTAGTACAGAATTCTTTCTGTTGTAGTAGTTTTACCGGCATCGATATGAGCCATGATACCGATATTTCTTGTATTTTCAAGTGAATATTGTCTACCCAAAATAATTTCCTCCTTTCAACAAAGGTAAAAATAGTGTATCTGTCGAAATCCGCATAGGGGCAATGCAAAACTGCTTGTCCCCTATTATATGCGATTTTCGGGTTAAATTTCAAAGTTAAGCGATTTGTTTAAAAAACAAATTACCATCTGTAGTGAGCGAAAGCCTTGTTAGCTTCAGCCATCTTGTGAGTATCTTCACGTTTCTTAACTGAACCGCCTGTACCGTTGATAGCGTCAACGATTTCGTTTGCAAGTCTTTCCTTCATTGTCTTTTCGTTACGTTCTCTTGAGTAACGAGTAAGCCATCTTAGACCCAATGTTTGGCGTCTTTCCGGACGAACTTCCATAGGAACTTGGTATGTTGCACCACCCACACGTCTTGCTTTTACTTCAAGAACCGGCATGATGTTATCCATAGCTTCCTGGAATGCTTCAAGTGCGTCCTTACCTGTCTTTTCTGCTACGATATTGAATGCATCATAAACTATTTTCTGAGCAACACCCTTTTTACCGTCAAGCATAATGTTGTTTATAAGCTTTGTTACAACAACGTTATTGTATATCGGATCAGGTAGCACTTCTCTTTTTGCTATAAAACCTTTTCTTGGCACTTTACTTCCCTCCTTCATAAATTAGCGTTTCCCTCTGTCAAATCTCGCTGCAAATACTTGATGCAATTTGCAAATATCGGCGTTACAAATACTCGGAATACACAGAGTATTCCTGCGTTTTGTGCCTTGATATTTATCAAATTTCATCTGCGTCTTTTCAGCGATATTTTCCGACGGAAAACTACTGTGACAGAAAACAAATATAATATCTGTTTTCCCCTTAATGACATCACAGGTACTCGGAGTTTATTCTTTCAAAACCCCGTGGTGCTATTCGAATATATAATAATATAACTCGATATGCACTTGTGATATGCGCGTATTAGTTAATTACGCGGCATTATTTCTTTTCCTTTGGCTTCTTGGCACCATACTTACTTCTTGACTGAAGACGTCCGTTTACACCCTGAGCATCAAGAGTACCTCTGATAATGTGGTATCTTGTACCAGGAAGGTCACGTACTCTTCCACCTCTGATAAGCACAACGCTATGTTCTTGTAGGTTGTGACCTATACCCGGGATGTAAGCTGTTACTTCAATACCGTTTGTAAGCTTAACTCTGGCAATCTTTCTTAGAGCTGAGTTAGGCTTCTTAGGTGTAGCAGTTCTTACAGCTGTACATACGCCTCTTTTTTGAGGTGAACTCTTGTCAGTAGTCTTCTTCTTTAGAGAGTTTAGACTCTTTTGAAGAGCTGGAGCAGTAGATTTCTTCTTTGATGTCTTTCTACCTGTTCTAACCAATTGATTAAATGTAGGCATATCGTGTTACACTTCCTTTCATAAATTTTTATATATTATCGCATATCATTAAGATATGTAATAAACTACTTTAATACGACGGCACAACTTGCACCGACTTCAATTTTGCACATATTCCCCAATTCCTTCATTGTAGAAATGAAGAACACAGGAGTATTGCTTTGCATAGCAATTTTGCTTACTCCGTCTTTAATATGGTCGTCACAGTCTTCGGCAACAAAGACTTTAGAGGCTTTGTTTTCATTTAAAGCTCTTACAGCTTGTTTATAACCAACCTGCAACTTTGACCTTTCGGCATCACCAATCATGGTTTTGTCACACTCCGTATCTGAAAAATTGTACTTTGTCAAGTGTATTATTTATGACACACTCAACTTATCAGATTATATATAAAAAAACTACATTTGTCAATAGTTTTTTTAAAAGAAAATCAAAGATTTTTGGGAAAATAACAAAAGTGAAATTTTAAAGCAATGATTGCAAAGAAAACGAGTCGTAAATGAAACAAATGAAATAAAATGCGATTTTCGTTACAGAAGTGTTTCAACTGAAATACAGATATTTTACAAGCAATGAAAATAATACAAATTTAACAAAAATATAAAGAGAATGCAAGAATATACACGAAACTTTAATAAACATCTTGACTAATATACCCTAAAGAGGTATAATAAACATAATAGGAGAAGTGTGCCGTCAAGACAAAAATCGACATACTTTCTACTATATATAGTGTAAAACACAAAATACCTTAAAGGCAAATTAGTGGAGATTAAAAATGAAATTTAACAAGATGATGACAAAAGTGTTATCGGCACTTATTATGGTGTCGATGGTAGGAACATCGGTTCAAGTTCCTACATTAGCGGAGGTTACTAACGCGGGGCGTGCAATAGTAGCCGGAACTGTGGAGGACAAAGCAAAAGATGCTTCAGGCAGCACAGAGTCAAAGGACGCTGGCGCTGCCGATGATGAGGACAATAAAAATCAAAATGACGCAGAAAATGCCGAAAACAACGAACAGGCAGCTGCGTCTGATAGTAATGCGCAAAATAATACAGAGAACAGTTCAAAAGGCGGAGCAAACACTTCGTCTGTTTCGGGTGCAAAAAACAATTCCTCTTCATCGTCTTCTTATAATAATATATCATCATCTGACACTTCAAATAAATCTACAAGTACTTCACAGGTGCTTGAACCTTTCTCAAAGGATAACGACAGCGATAAGCTTTCTTTTGATAAAGATTTCTCACTATTCTCATATTTCGGACAAACACAAACATTTTCAGCAATCGCTGCAAATGGTGACGGCAGCGACATTGAGTGGCAAGTTGAACCGAAGTTCTTCTCAATTTCAACACCGAAAGTAGACGGTGCAAAGAGTACCGTTGATATTACATGGGATAAGGAAAAAGTAGAAGATATAGAAAGAACTCCTTTCTATGCAATGCTAAAATCAAATCCTTACGAAAAGATTACAGGTACAATCTATCTTTCAAACGGACAAGCTCCGTCAAAGGAAGAACAACAACAAGACGCAGGTTCAAAGAAAGAGTTTGAATCTGAAGAAGTTAAAAACTTCGTGGAAGATATGTACAAGACAGGTCTTACACAGGAAAACTCTGTATATGACCTATCTTTGCTTGGAGATACTAATAACAACACAGGTGCAACTGATTTCAGTAATATGTCAGACGAAGAAATTCTAAAGGCATTTGAAGAAAAACAAAACAGTGAAAATGCTGACAACAAAGATAACACAGAAACACTGTCAGATACAAAAACAGAAACAACAGAAAATACAACTGATAAAACAGATAAAGTTGCGGATTTAGACAAGGATGCAAAGGTCGATGCAGATAAGTCTGAAGAAACTGCATCAGATAACGCCCTATATAATAGGAAAGAAACACAGTCAAAAGTTTCCGAAAATGAATTAAAAGCAGATGCAAAAGCTGATAGCAACACAGATTCAAAGCCAGAAACAAAACAGGACACAAGCGTTATCGATAACAACGAAAAATCAGCCGCAAATGATAACACAAAAACTGATGTGAAAGCAGAAACAAAAGCAATCGCGAAACCTGAAACAACAAAGACAGAAACATCAGATAATGAAAAGTTATCAGAAGTAACATCAAAGGAATTAACAGAAA
>NZ_JBKVWU010000029.1:0-23915 GCF_046972485.1 Hominilimicola sp. | reverse complement strand
CCCTGAAACACAGCAATATATGCTTGATTGGATGAAGAACTGGTGCGAAACACACCCTGCAACAACTGTTGTTCGTTTCACATCAATGTTCTATAACTTCGTATGGATTTGGGGTTCAAACGAGAGAAACAGAGATTTATTCTCAGATTGGGCGTCATATGACTTTACGGTTTCTCCGCTTGCTCTAAAGGAATTTGAAAAGAAGTACGGTTATGCACTTACTTCAGAGGACTTCATCAATAAGGGCGAACTTCACGCTACACATATGACTTGTGACAAGAAAAAGCTTGATTGGATGGAATTCATCAATGATTTTGTTGTTGACTTCGGTAAAAAGCTTGTTGACCTTGTACATACATA
This sequence comes from Hominilimicola sp., assembly GCF_046972485.1. Taxonomy (NCBI): domain Bacteria; kingdom Bacillati; phylum Bacillota; class Clostridia; order Eubacteriales; family Oscillospiraceae; genus Hominilimicola; species Hominilimicola sp. The sequence continues at coordinate 23,555 of NZ_JBKVWU010000029.1, read as the reverse complement.
CGGTAAAAAGGCTTATGTATTCTATGATGACAGCTGGGTAGGTGTTGAGCCTTGGGGCAAGAGATTTAAGGACTTCGGCTTTGACGGCCTTATCAAGTGCGTATTCAACGGCTTTGAGGCAAGACTTTGTGCAGGCGTTGACGCAGTTGAAACTCACGAAATCAGACTTCACCCATATTTGTTCCCTGTAGGTCTTGGCGGTGCTCCTACATTTATGGAGGGCGGTAATCCTACACTTGAAGCAAAGGGATATTGGAAGAACGTAAGACGTGCACTTCTTCGTGCACCTATCGACAGAATCGGTCTTGGCGGTTACCTTTCATTGACATTGCCGTTCCCTGATTTCAACGACTATATCGAAAAGATTGCAGACGAATTCAGAGAAATAAAGGAATTCCATAAGGCAGGTAAGCCATACGTTCTAAAACCGAGAGTTGCCGTTCTTACATTCTGGGGTAGCCTACGTTCATGGACTTGTGCAGGTCACTATCACGAACACCCTGAACTTGATCTTATAAACATTATCGAGGCTCTTTCAGGTATGCCGTTTGACGTTGAATTCATCAGCTTTGACGACCTAAAGAATAAGGGACTTGACAATTACGACGTTGTTATCAATGCCGGATTTGCAGGAAGTGCTTGGTCAGGCGGAGAACAATGGAAAGACGAAAAGGTTGTTTCACTTCTTACAGAGTGGGTAAACAACGGCGGTGCATTCATCGGTGTAAACGAACCGTCTGCAACAGACGGTTACGATACATTCTTCCGTATGTCACACGTTCTTGGCGTAAGCGAAGACACAGGTGCAAGAATTTGTCACGGTAAGTATTCGTTTGACGTTGAAAACAACGGTGCGGTTGTAGACGGCACGGTTCTTGCAGGTAAAAACAAGGTTTACCTTGTTGACGGCGAAACAAAGGTACTTGCGGCTGACGGAGATATGCCGACAGTTACAACTCATAAGTTCGGTAAAGGTACCGGTGTTTATATGTCAAGCTTTAAGCATGGCGAAGTTAATAACAGAACACTTCTTAACCTTATTCTTACTGCCGCAGGTGAAAGCACAGACCAAAAGTATTTGACAGACAACGTAAATACAGAGTGCTGTTATTATCCTGAAGGCAAACAGCTTGTTGTTATCAATAATGCGGATACAGAACAAACTGCAACAGTTAAGACTGACGCAGGTGATAAGACTGTAACACTTAGTGCATTTGATACACAGATAGTACAGCTGTAATAAAATAAAAACTAACGAGCTGTTAGAAATTAACAGCTCGTTTTGTATATTGAGGTGACTAACTATTAGAAGTCAAGAGGTTTTTGAAAAGTTTTTCAAAAATTTTTAAAAGCTGAAAAACAACATGGCAAAAAAGTCCTGTATTGCAAGGACTTAAAAAATAGTATGTTAGTTAGTAACTACCTTACAAAATCAGCATCATATGCAATGTTTTTAGTTTGCAGCGTATAGATAACACGCAGTAGTTTTTTAACAACATGCGATAAAGCCACACGATGAGGTTTACCCTCTGCACGTTTCTTAGAGTAAAACATAGCAAATGTCGGTTCATAATTTACAACTGTCTGGGCACAGTTCATAAGTGCATAACGCAAATATGATGAACCGTGCTTAACCATTTTACCGGTTGTCTCGGATGTTCCTGATTGGAAGTATCCCGGCTCTAATCCGGCAAAGGAAAGCATTTGAGAAGCATTCTTGAATTTAGAGAAATCGCCAAATTCAGCTAAGATTACAGCAGCAGATTCAATACCGATTCCCGGAACAGAAAGCATAGGCGGATTCATATCAGAAACACATTCCTTGATAGAAACTTCTGTCTCATCAACCTTTGAATCCAATTGTCTGTAAATATCCAAAACAATCTGCATTTGTAAGAGTAAATAATCTTCAGTAGTACCTATAGTATTTTTAGCAAGCTGTTTAAGCTTTGCAAAATCTACTGTTGAAAATCTGCCGCGAGATAATTTGCGTAGTGCTTCATAAGACTTAGAGTTCATGTTAGCAATCTTTTCAGGCGATGAGTAATTAGAGAGTATGTATAATGCTGTAACCGAAAACCTACTGCCAAAGAATGGTTTAAACTCAGGGAACACCTTATCTAAGATGTTTGTGAGCTCTACAAGCTGGCGGCTTCTGAGCCTGATAAGAGAATCTCTGAATCTTGTTAGTGACTTTAGCTTCTCTGTGTGGTAAAATGATGATGGATAGGGCTTGTACTCTACCGTCATTAAATAGTGAGCAATCATCATGCAATCAATAGAATCGCTTTTAGTCTTTCGTAGGGACTTGGATTTAACGAAACGATTGATAAGCAGAGGATTGAACTCCATGAATGAAAAGTTGTTGGATTCAAGAAACAGCTTTAGATTCATACCATAATGACCGGTAGATTCAAGTCCTATTCTTGTTTCTGTATCAAGGGAATTAAGCAATAACTTTAATTGCGAAAATCCCTTAGCGTCATTTGTAAAAGACCACGAAGGAGTAACAATTTCTCCGGAGTCGTCAATTACGGCACAATCGTGCTTGAATTTTGAAATGTCGATACCAATGTAATACATAGGTTCCTCCTTTTGATATTTTTGCACTGCTGTTTTCCACAGACGGTCTGCCAATGTATTCACGCAAATAGAAACGTCAGAGCGTTAACTAACTAATTACCATTTCAGACAAACCACTGTGGTTTGAGTCACCTCGAACCAGTCTGAGCTGTAAAACAATAGATACAAATCCACAGTGCTTGTCTTTATTATATCGCAGGTAGCTACTCCTGCAAATATAACAATTTTGAGGAAAGGAGAAATAATTAAAACTACCCCCCTTTCGAGATAGTTTTAATTATACGTGTATTTAATGGATAAAAATAATCAGCTTGAAACCGCACCGATAGGAAAACTTGTGTTTAAGCTTGCGATACCGACTGTTATGGCACAGCTTGTAAACTTGCTTTATAACATAGTTGACAGAATTTATGTCGGACGAATACCGGAGATAGGCTCACTTTCGCTTGCAGGCTTGGGTGTTACGTTTCCTATAATATTGCTTGTTTCGGCATTTGCAATGCTTGCAGGTATGGGCGGTGCGTCAAGAGCGGCGGTAAGCATGGGCGAAAAAGACAACGACAAAGCAGAGAAAATACTCGGCAACTGTACAATGCTGCTTATAATATTTTCGGTAGTGCTGGCGGTTGTGTTTATGCTTACGAAAAATCAGATATTGATGAAATTCGGCGCAAGTGAGGCAACTTTGCCGTATGCGTCGGATTATATAAGCATATATCTTGTCGGTACGATATTTGTACAGATTGCGTTGGGACTGAATTTGTTTATAACAAATCAAGGCTTTGCAAAAACAAGTATGATGACCGTTTGCATAGGTGCGGTGCTGAATATTGTGCTTGACCCGATTTTTATATATGTGTTCGGAATGGGCGTAAAGGGTGCGGCGCTTGCAACGATAATTTCGCAAGGTGTATCGTGTTTGTGGGTGCTTAAATTTTTGACGGGTAAAAAGACCATTTTGAAAATCAGACTTAAAAATCTTGTTTTGGACGGAAAAATCGTTACTTCGGTTTTGTCGCTCGGTGTGTCACCGTTTATAATGCAGGCAACGGAATGTTTAATTCAGCTTACATTCAACAACGGTATGCTTAAATACGGAAATGACCTGTATGTTGCACTGATGTCGATACTGTTCAGTTTGACACAGCTTATATGGATGCCGCTTAACGGTTTTTCGCAAGGCGCACAGCCTGTTATCGGATATAATTACGGTGCAAAGCGTTTTGACAGAGTGAAAAAAGCGTTTAAACTTCAATTTACGGTAAGTATATGTTTCTCTCTTTTTGCGGTTGCGCTTGTCGAAGTGTTCCCAACGGCGTTTTTGAAGATGTTCACAAATGACCAAGAGCTTATAGATATAGGTATAAACTCAACTCGTCTTTTCCTTGCAGGTATGTCTGTGATGGGTGCACAGTGTGCGTGTCAGCAGACGTTTTTGGCATTGGGCGAGGCGAAAATATCAATGTTTCTTGCGTGCCTTAGAAAAATTATACTTCTGTTTCCGCTTGCACTTATACTTCCGAATATCGCAAATATGGGAGTGTGGGGATTGCTTTTGGCGGAGCCGGTAAGTGATGTCGTTGCGGCAAGCTGTACAACGATAATGTTTACAATAAGAAGCAGAAAAATATTAAAACAATAAAAAGGAGTGTGCTGTATGAAAAAGATATTAATGGTTATAGCGGCGGTTGCTGTCTTACAGACTGTGGCATATGCACAAAGCATTGATTTCAGCGGTGACGTTACGGGCGGTAAAAGCGTTGAAGTAACTAATCTTGAAAACGGATATTATGACCTTACGGCAGTATGTAAAAATACTTCGGAGGAGGGTGTGTCGTATTTGTACGGAGTGTCGGACGGATACACTGCGGCAAGTACGGTTTTACCTGTTTCGACTGACGGTGTTAAGGTTACCGTAAGAGGAATTGAAGTTGAAAACGGTAAAGGCACAATCGGCGTTGGTACTGACGGAAACGGCGTGATTGAAATATCGGACGTTGACCTTGTTAAGACGGACAAGCAAAACGGCTTTATACAAGGCGGCGATATGACGGAAGTTGATTATATCGAAAACCTTGGCGGTGAATATAAAGACAGTGACGGAAACAAGGTTGACCCGTTTGAATTTTTGTCACAGAACGGTATGAATATGGCGAGAATACGTCTTAGCAATACACCGGGCAAGGGTACAGGTGACGGCGTGTATTATCTCCCAAGCGGTTTTCAGGATGAGAAAGATTGTCTGAAACTTGCCAAACGTGCAAAGGACGCAGGTACGGGAATACAGTTCACGTTTAATTATTCCGATTATTGGTCGAACGGCTCAAGACAGATTATTCCGTCCGAGTGGGTTAAGCAGATTAAAGACGAGCTTGGCTATGACGTTAAGAATGCGGACTTTCTAAACTCAATGACTAGTGAACAAAGAGAGAAAATTCAAGATAAACTTGCGGAAATAGTATACAACTATACATATGATATTATGTCAAAGTTGAAGGCACAAGGGACTGTTCCGGAATATGTTTCGCTTGGCAATGAAATTCGCGGCGGAATGTTGTTTCCGTTCGGCAACACATATGATGCAAGTATGAACAGAGATAGATTTGAACTTGTATTCGGTGACGATAAAAACGCAGATGAAGATATAAAATGCCCAAAAGACTGGGAAGGTCTTGTTAAGTTTATCAATGCCGGATATGATGCGGTAAAGGCGGTGTCGGAGGACTCAAAAGTTATAATTCACCTTGACGACGGTTCAAAGTCAAACAAATTCACATATTTCTTTGATGAACTTGACAAACTCGGTGCAAAGTATGACGTAATCGGTGCGTCATATTATCCTGCATGGACGGACAACAATGCGGAAACCTGTAAGGAATTTTGTAATGAAATTTCAAAGAAGTACAACAAAGACATTATGATTATGGAAACAGGTTTTAATTGGAACGAAACAAGAAAAGACGGTTATGCAGGACAGTTAAAGGATTCAGATGTGTATAAGGACATTTATCCGCCGACAATGACAGGACATAAAAATTTTATGGCAGAACTTTTCAACGAATTAAAAAGCGTTGACGATAACAGATGTCTGGGTGTGCTTTATTGGGACCCTTGTATGATTCACGTTGAAGATAAATATAATAAAAATGCGTCTTTGTCGGGTTGGGCTGTAAAGGAAAGTGACGATAAGACAGACGTTAACGTTGTCGAAAACACAACACTTTTCGATTTTGACGGAAAAGCTATTCCATCGGTTGACGTTTATAAACATTCTTCAAGCAGTAAGGAAGAAGTCAATATCCAAACTACAAGTGATGAAAAGAATGTCAAAACACGAATTGAAAACAATACCGACAGTACGAAAAAGGTAAGTGTTATTGTAATCGGTTATGACGAAAACAATGTCATAAACAGTGTACAAAACGTGTCAAAAGAAGTAAACGCAAATACGGCAGAGATCGTTTCGGTAAATCTGCCGCAAGGTAAATCTGCGGTTTATGTGTGGAATGGCAGCCGATTAATTAAAAAATAAACAACAACACTCAAAAAGGACGTTTTTAAAACGTCCTTTTTGTTTTGTATAAAAAGACGGCTTTTTTATATAAAAAACGTAATTTGATTGACATATTGCATAAAAAATGATAGTATTTATATTGCATAGTAACAAATTAAGGTAAAAAGAGGGGGTAAAGCTGTTTAATGAAAAAGGGTAAAAAGTTAAAAGAGAGAGATAAAAAAGGCTTTAAATACTATCTGAAAAGGGACTGGCAGTTGTATGTATTGTTGTTCTTTCCGTTGGCATTTGCGATAGTCTTTAAGTTTTTACCGCTTTTGGGGTTGTCGGTAGCGTTTCTTAATTATGACGTTGTCGGCGGTTTTGAGAGGGCGAAATTCATAGGTTTTGATGCGTTTAAGGAAATCTTCAAAATGAAAGATTTTTACATAGCACTTCGTAATACTATCGTGCTTAACGGTCTTGATCTTATAATCGGTTTTCCGGCTCCGATAATTTTGGCGATATTATTAAATGAAATACGCAATAAGTATTTCAAACGTATCAGCCAAACGGTTTTGTATTTACCGCATTTTCTTTCGTGGGTAATCATTGCAGGTATATTCTATCAGCTTTTGTCACCGTCTACGGGATTTGTGAACGTACTTATAATGCGTCACGGCGGTGAAAGCATACCGTTCCTAACGGAAAAATGGCATTGGCTTGTGTCGTACTGTTTAATCGGTGTATGGCAGAGCATGGGTTGGGGTACGATTATATATCTTGCCGCAATCACAGGTATTAATGCTGACCTTTACGAAGCGGCAACGGTTGACGGTGCAGGCAGATGGAGAAAAATATGGAATATAACACTTCCTTGTATTCGTTCGACAATCGTTGTAATGCTGATAATGAGTTTGGGAAGAATTTTGGGTATATCGTTTGAACGTCCGTATACATTGGATAATCCGCTTGTAAGGGATTTCTCGGACGTTATTTCGACATTCGTTTATCGTGTCGGCTTGCAGTCGCACAGATATAACATCGCAACGGCGGTTGGTTTGTTCCAGTCGGTCGTAGGACTTATCTTCGTATTTGCATCGGATAAGTTTGCAAAACTTATGGGAGAGGACGGTATAATATAATGAAAAGAAAAGCTACTGATGTTTTGGCAGATGTGTTTATATATGTGTTTATGGCTGTACTTTCGCTTTTGTGTCTTATACCGTTTATACACGTTCTTTCGGTTTCAATCAGCGGTAACGGTGCGGTAATGTCAAATCAAGTGTTCCTTATTCCTAAGGATATTAATATTGACGCATATAAGACGGTTTTCGGAGATTCGACAATGATGCGTTCATTGTGGTTTACGGTGTTTGTGACGGTTGCGTTTACGGCACTCGGTATGTTCCTTACAATATGCGGTGCGTTTGCACTGTCAAGAAAACGTCTGAAGGGCAGAAAAGTTATAGGCGTAATATTTCTTATAACAATGTACTTCACTGCCGGAACAATTCCCGATTACATACTTATGAGCCAGTTGCACCTTATAAATACGGCGGCGGTTTTGATACTTCCGCTTGCATTTTCGGCATATAATCTGATAATACTTCGTACATTTATGCAAAATAGTGTACCGCAAAGCTTGGAGGAGGCGGCTGCGATTGACGGCTGTAACGACTTTATTGTACTGGTTAGAATTGTATTGCCGTTGTCGGTGCCTGTTTTGGCGACACTTGCACTGTTCTATGCGGTAGGTCGTTGGAATACATTCCAAGACGCACTTTACTTTATAACAAAGTCACCGCTTAAACCGTTGCAGTTAAAGTTGTATGAGCTTGTTAATGCGGCAGGTTCAAATTCGTCGGTTTCGCAGGAAGTCGCAGGGGAGAGTATGCAGGCTGAGGAAGTTTTGAAATCGGCTTGTATTATGTTTGCAACTATTCCTATCGTAATTGTTTATCCTTTTATACAAAAGTATTTTGTTAAAGGTGTTATGATAGGTGCAGTAAAAGAATAATGAAAAAACATATTTAAAAAGAGAGGGGAAAAGAAAAATGAATTTAAAGAAAGTATTGTGTGCTGCACTAAGCACAGTGACTGCGGTATCTTTGCTTGCGTCATGCGGCGGTAAGGGTAAAATGCAGATGGATAAAGCGGAGCTTACAGGCCCGAAAGCCTATGATGAGCAAATTGAGCTTAAAATACCTGTATATGACAGAGGTATGCAGGGACAGGCAGATGTAGACAATAACTATTGGACGGATTATGTTCAAAAGAATTTCGGTGACAAGTACAATATCAAAATGACATTTGTACCTGTTACGCGTAAGGAAGATGTAACGGTATTTAATGAATTGCTTGCGGCAGGCGAAGAACCTGATATTCTTTTCAGCTATGACTATCCGACAATGATTTCATATTATTCAAGAGGAGCGTTCCAGCCGATTGATGAGGACGTGTTAAAGACATACGCACCGACATTCTATGAAAAGACAAAGGATTTGGAGGAATATACAAAGGTTGACGACCAAAGATATTTCCTTGCGGCAACTCGTCCGTTGGCTTATAACTGGGTAACTCTTATCCGTACAGACTGGCTTGAAAAAGCAGGACTTTCAATGCCGACAAATCAAGAGGAATATGTAAATGCACTAAAGAAGTTTAAGGAATTAAAGCTTGGCGGCGAAAATACAATCCCTGCAACGGAGAGCCTTTACAACGCATATTTCCCGAACTATGAATACAGAGAATATCCGCTTTCGGAAGAAGATAACGCGATGTATTCGGATATTACTGTTGCATCGCTTACATATGACGCAACAAAGCAGAAATTAAAGTATATGAATCAGCTTTATAACGACGGACTTATCAGTCCTGAATGGTACCTTGACAAGGACGGTAACCAAAAGCAAGCCGATTTTGTATCGGGTAAAGCAGGCGTGTTCGGTTTCTATTTGTCACAAAATCCTCCTGTACTTCAAACATTATTGCAAAATTGCCCTGACGCAAAGGTTGCAGTGCTTGACGCAGGCGCAGGTTATCCGGAGGGTACAAAGCCTGCCGGCAGAGCAGATTGGCCGTTCGGTATGGTAAGCGGTATCAGTGTTGACTGTGAACACCCTGAGGCAGTGCTAATGTATTTCGAGTGGCTTGCACAAGATGAAAACCTGTTCGTAATGCAAAACGGTATCGAAAACGTTACATATAAAGTAGAGGACGAAATTCCTGTACTTATTGACGATTACACAGGTGAAGAAAGATTGAACTACAATTCAAATAAAGATATGTGGTGCCTTGTAACAGAGGGTAAGGACTACGGCAGTGACGAGAAAAACCTTGCCGTACAAAAGAAAACATACGCACCGGCGGGATTTGAGGACTTAATTCAACAGTCATATGACGGTTATCAAAAGACTAAGGAATATAAGTATACAGATTTCTTGTTCGACAGATCAATCGACAGCCTTTCACAGTATGCCGAAACTTTAAAGAGTAAGTGGGAAGTTATTCAGGTTGATTTGATTAACTGTAAGCCTGAAGAATTTGACGCGAAGTATGAGGCGGCTTGCAAGGAATACCTTGACGCAGGTTATCAAGCTGTTCTTGACGAAAAAGAACAGGCTTATGCCGATATGAAAAAATAAAAACCAAAAGGGATAATCGTTAAGATTATCCCTTTTTAGTTGGTAAAATAATTGACAGTACAGAACTTAAATGATAGAATAATGTTATAAATTTATTAAAGAAAATAGGGAGAAATAATGAATAAGAAAACTGTTTCAAAAGTAAATTTGTTTTTTGGCGGACTTGTTTCGAGAATGGAAGAAAACAAAGATTTTTTTAATGATATTACTATTAATTTAAAGTCGGGAACTAAGAATTTCCCTGCAAAAATATTGTATACGGACGATATAACTCTTGATTACCAAGCGGTTAAACGCAATGTGGAAAAAGACGATTTGTGGGATATAATCGCGGAAGAATTGCTTAAATATGACGAGGCGCAGATAATTTACAGCGAACGCGGTGCGAAGATTGTGATTGACGCAAACGATAAAAAAGTCAATATACGTCACGAGGATGTTACGAAAGAGATAAATAAGACGAGCGTTGTGCAGACGGGCAGAGAGTATGTCGTAAATCCCGCACTTGCGAAAGATTTGCTTGAAGAAATAGGCATACTTGCCAAGAAGGGCAAGATTAAAAATGATAAAATCCGTAAGTATAATCAGATAGATTATTTTGTTGAATTAATGCAGGGTGTGCTTAAAGAAATCGGTGACAGGGACGAATATGTTATTTTTGACGCGGCTTGCGGTAAAAGTTATTTGTCGTTCGTTATGAATTTCTATTTGAAAGAAATACTTAAAAAGAAGTGTCATTTTATCGGTGTTGATTATTCCGAAACGGTAATTGAAGCGTCAAAGAGAATGGCTAAAAATCTCGGATACAACAATATGGAGTTCATCAAGGCTGACCTTACGGAGTATACACCGCCTATAAGACCCGATATAGTCGTGTCGCTCCACGCTTGCGATACCGCAACGGATATGGCACTTGCACTTGGTATAAGAGCAAAGTCGAGAGCGATTGTGTCTGTTCCGTGTTGCCATAAGGATATTTTGAAACAATATTCGTATGAGCCGTTTGAGGCGATAACAAAGCACGGCATTTTAAAAGCCAGACTTGCCGATACATTGACGGACGGACTTCGTGCGGCATATCTTGAAAGTGTCGGATATAAGGTTAGTATGATTGAGTATATATCACCGCTTGAAACACCTAAAAATATTATGATTCGTGCGGTGTATACAGGCAAGAAAAACGAAAAGTCAAAACAGGATTTTGAAAATCTGAAAGAATTGCTGAATGTTAAACCTGCTATTGAAAGATTTTGTCGAAAGGGTGAAATATAATGAATTTTGAAGAAAAAACAGTGTCAAGCGAAGAAATTTATGACGGTAAAATCATAAAGGTGCGTAAGGAAAAAGTCGAACTTTCCGACGGACGTTTGGCAACGCGTGAACTTATAGGTCACCCGGGCGGTGTCGGAATTATTGCGGTTGACGGGGACGGTAAGGTGTTTATGGTTACGCAGTACAGAATTGCCGCTAAGTCGGAAATGCTTGAAATCCCTGCCGGTAAAATGGAGTACGGCGAAGATCCTTTGGAATGTGGTGCAAGGGAGCTTATTGAGGAAACGGGATACAAGGCGGAGGAATTTACACATCTCGGCGAATATTACGCAACACCGGGATATTGTGAAGAAAAACTTAATATTTTTCTCGCAAGAAAACTTACCTTTGTCGGACAAAATCTTGATGACGGCGAATTTTTGAATGTGTCGAAATACAGCCTTGACGAACTTTATCAAATGGTAATGGATAATAAAATTTATGACGCAAAAACCGCTATTGCAATACTTAAAGCAAAAGCAATATTGGGTTAATGCACTGATGACAGTGTTTTTTGTACTATACATTAACAGAATGTATAGCGGAGGGAGCGAATACGGTTGGTTTAATCTGCACGGTATGCCCGGTGTGGCTTGGTGGATTTTGATTGTTGCTGTAATGGCTTTTGCTGTAACATATCTGTTGTTATCATTTAAACGTGCGGTGATGAAAATTCAGACGAAATATATACCGAATAATAAAACCAAAACAACTGATTTTTAATTGACAAGCAACAAAGGATAATGATATAATAAACTAATAAGAAAAGTTTTTAAGGAGAGTAGTAAAATGGGTTATTATTTTGATGACAGTCAAAGCATTAACGCTTACGAGGGCACTGACCCGCAGGCGATAATTTCATCGCTTGCATACAGATATATGGGACAAAATCTAAAGCACGGACTTTATTATCGTGCATACACAAACAACGGTATCGTTCGTACAACCGATTACAGATACCTTGTTGATTTTAACAAGATTTTCCCTGACAGCAAGGACAAGGAATGTGTATGGGCATTCACAAAGTTCTATTCAGCCGGTAAATCTTCATTCGGCTGGGATATAAACTGTTTCGGACCTATGGTTGTATATGTAAACGGCGAAGTTGCATATAAGTCTGATATTTTCAAAGAGAGATATTCTGAAACTTCAACGCGTGTATTTATGGACGTTGAAGAAGGTTGGAACGACATCAGAATTCAATTCAAAAAGACAAAGGCGGGCTTCGGCGGTCAGTTCGGTACATGGATCGGTAAGTGGGATATGTACACACTTATGCCGACAAAGGAACGTGACGGTCAAGAGGGCTTTGTGTTTACGGAACTTGTTCCGGACGATTATGTACCTGAATTTGAAATCGGTATGAGCGAAAAGGATTTTGACAAAAAGCTTTATCCTATAATAAATTGGTCTGACGACGAAATGAAAAAAGGTCAGCTGACTCGTATGTTCGGTACACCTAACGGTCAATATGCCGTAGGTTACACAAAGGTATTTGCTGACGATATTAACAACACAACACACAAGTTTACTCTTGATACAAAGGGTGAAACTGTTGTGTATATAGATAAGAAAGAAGTGTTCAAGACAAACGGCGGTAAAGAAACTTTTGACGCCCAGCTTCCATTGGGCACATATGACGTATATGTAAAGTGTATTTGCGGCGGCAACGACTGGGGTTACACACTTGAATGTGACACTGTTGAATTTGAAAGTGCGGCAAGAGTTAAGGGTACAGATGATGTATGGATGTATATAGGTACATTCGTAAACGATTTTGAATTTCCGTTTGACACTGCGTCTGATATGCTTCACATTGTCGGTGAGCCTGCTACATATTGGAGATTGGATGCACCTGATACATTCGTAAGACCGTATAACGAAAATACACTGTTCGGTCGTTGGAACTACCCATTGGGTGTTACAATGTACGGACTTCTTCATACAGCTATTGCAATCGGTTCGGAAGATATAAAGAATTACATAAAAGACCATGTTCAATTATGTATTGATACGCTTGAATATGCACTTTGGGATAAAGAGCAGTACGGCGGTGCGACAAGTATACACAACTTGCTTACAAGTATCGACAGCCTTGACGACTGCGGTTCGTTTGCGTCGATGATGCTTGAAGTAAACAAGTATCTTGGACTTCGTGACGTAAAGAAAGTTGCCGATTATGTCGGTGATTATATTTACAACCACCAGTCAAGACTTGAGGACGGTACATTCTTCCGTAAGGAAATGATGCACCACTTCCATAATATGACTATGTGGGCGGATGATTTATATATGTCAGTTCCGTTCCTTGTAAGATATTCACAGTTTACAGGCGACCAAAAGTATCTTGACGATGCGGCAAATCAGTTCTTCGGCTTTAAGAAACGTTTGTTTATGCCGGAAGAAAAGATTATGTCACACGTTTATGACTTTAAATATGATTCAAAGACAAATGTTCCTTGGGGACGCGGTAACGGTTGGGTAGTGTTCTCAATGACAGAATTGCTTGAAGTCCTTCCTGAGGACCATCCAAAGAGAAATGACCTTATTGAGTTCCTTAACACTTTATGCGAGGGTTATCTTGCATTGCAGGACGATGAGGGAATGTGGCACCAGGTACTTAACGACCACGAATCATATCCTGAAACATCTTGTACATCAATGTTTATATATGCGTTCTCAAGAGGTATTCGTTTCGGCTGGCTAAAGAATCCTGAAAAGTACGTTAAGGCTATATACAAGGCTTGGAAAGGTATTTCTAAGACAAGTGTTGACTCAAACGGTAACGTATACGGCGTATGCCGCGGAAGTGAGTTCTCGTTTATTGCCGACTACTATAAGTATGAACTTGGCTGGAACTTAAACGATACACACGGTACAGGTATTGTTATGCTTGCGGGTATCGAAGTTATCAGACTTAACAAATTCTTAGCCGAATAAAACTTTTAGTCATAATTAACAAATAAAAATGACGGACTAAAATCCGTCATTTTTTTATCGTTAAATTGAACAAAAAACCACTGATTTTTTTATGGACTTTTAAACGGTTGAAGTGTTATTATAAGTAATACCGTTTTAAATATATTTATGCGAAAACATAATTTGAGTGGTGAATTTATACAAAACCACAAAAAAAATTAATAATTTTTGCAGTTTATTCACAAAATCTATTGCAAAAGTTAATAAAATAAGCTATAATATATTTATCAGTTTTTAGTCTTTGTGCAATTTGCGGATACTTGCCCGGTTTCTGCTGATTTCAATTGACTTGAAACAACAACAGTAAACTTTTTTAGGGAGGGTCTACTATGGCTAAAGCTCAGAAAGTCGTGCTTTCACCTGAGGAGAAAGCAGAGGCGAAACAAAAAAGATGGGCACAAATAAAGAGAGATAAGTGGATGTACTTATTATTATTGCCCGGTTTTTTGTATTTTATAATCTTTAAGATTGTTCCGATGTGGGGTATTCTTATTTCTTTCAAAGATTACTACGCAGGAATTCCGTTCTTCGGTTCAAACTTCTTTAACGGTTGGATTGGTTTTGATAACTTCAAGAACTTCTTTACAGACTCAAGTTTCTTGCAACTATTGAGAAACACTCTAATCATTTCGGGAATGAACATTATATTCTTCTTCCCGTTGCCGATTGTTTTGGCACTGTTACTTAATGAAATCAAAGTACAATGGTATAAGAAAGTTCTTCAAACACTTGTTTATGTACCTCACTTTGTATCAATGGTTGTCATCGCATCTATCACATTCATGCTTGTTAAGACTCCGTCAATGGAGGGTATGAGCGGTGGTGCGCTTTATGAAATCGTAAAGTCAATGACAGGTAAAAACCTAAATGCACTTGGAAGTCCTATCGCAATTTATTGGGTACTTCTTATCCAAAACATTTGGAAGGAAACAGGTTGGGGCACAATCATCTTCCTTGCAGCTTTGGCAGGTGTTGACGTAGAACAATATGAGGCAGCTATTGTTGACGGTGCTAGCCGTTTCCAACAGCTTATATACATAACATTGCCGGCAATCATGGGCACAGTTGTTACAATGTTTATCTTGCGTATGGGTAGCGTTCTTGATACAGGTTTTGAGCAAATCATCCTTATGCAGAATGACCTAAACAGAATCACATCAGAAACATTCGATACATACGTTTATCAAATAGGTAGAGTACAGGGTAACTACGGTTATTCAACTGCCGTAAGTTTGTTTAAATCTGTAATCAGTATCATATGTATTCAGACAGCTAACCGTCTTGCTAAGAAGGCCGGTCAGGATGGTCTATTCTAATAGAAGGAGGAAAATAAGACATGATTAGTATAAAAAGAAGAAGTGTCGGTGATATAATTGCTAATGTGGTAATATACATATTACTTACTCTTATAGCGGTTATCATGGTTATACCTTTCATATACGTTATTGCAGCGTCTTTTGCGACTGAAGCGGAAATTCAAACAAGACCGATTTTCTTTATTCCTGATAGTCCTACTCTTGACGCTTATGCAAGAATTTTTGATATGAACGATATGGGTACAAGAGTATTCCATTCATTGTTAATTTCAGTATGTGTAACAGCAATAGGTACATTTATCAACCTATTCTTTACAACGACAATGGCATACGGTCTTTCAAGAACAAATCTTATAGGTAAAAAACCACTGCTTAATATGGTTCTTTTCACAATGGTATTTGGCGGCGGTATGATTCCGTTGTTCTTGGTTGTTAAAGGACTTGGTATGTACGATACATATGCAGCACTTATTTTGCCGGGTGCAATCAGTGCGTATAATATGATTATCGTAAGAAACTTCTTTATGGAACTTCCTAGAGAACTTGAAGAGGCCGCATCTATCGACGGATGCAGTGACATTGGTATCTTCATAAAGATAGCACTTCCGTTGTCACTTCCGTGTTTGGCTACATTCGGTCTGTTCTATGCGGTTGGTCACTGGAACAACTACTTTGGTGCTCTTCTATATCTTGAAGATTCAACAAAGTTCCCATTCCAGCTTGTGCTTAGAAATATCGTAATGCAGACAGCTGAAACACAAACTGACCCGAATGCACTTATTCCGGAAGATACATTGAAGATGGCTGTTATCGTTATCGGTACAGTTCCTATTCTTATCGTATATCCGTTCCTACAAAAGCACTTCGCAGCAGGTGTTATGGTCGGTGCCGTTAAGGGTTAATTAAGAGAGTTAATTTAAGAAAATAATTTTTTTGGTAGTTTAAAATGAATTATTGCGGCATAGCCGCTTAATTAGAGAAAAACATATATTTTTAAGGAGGAAAATACAATGACACAAACTTGGAAGAAGATTGCTACTGTTTCACTTGCAGCAGTAATGCTTACAGGTTCACTTGCCGGCTGCGGTAAAAAAGCAGTTTCTATCGACAAGGAAAATCCATCAATTAATGTTATGACAAAGGCTTACAATACAGAATCAGCATCACCGGACAGCCCTGTTCTTCAAAAACTTGAAGAATTTCTTGGTACAAAGCTAAATATCACTTGGGTACCGTCAACAAGCTATGACGAAAAGGTTACAGCTGCTATGGGTTCAGGTGAATATCCACAGGTTATGCTTGTTGGTTCAAGAAGTTCAAGCGTTATCCAAAACTCAAGAGCAGGTACATTCTGGGATGTTACAGATAAGCTAACAGATGCTGAAAAGTTCCCAAATCTTGCTCAAACAGATCCAACTGTAAACCACAACACATCAATCGACGGTAAAGTTTACGGTGTATATCGTTCAAGAGAACTTGGTAGAGCCGGCGTTTCAATCAGAAAAGACTGGCTTGATAAGCTTGGTCTTGAACAGCCAAAGACTATAGATGATTTCTATAATGTACTAAAGGCATTTAAGGAACAGGATCCTGACGGTAACGGCGCTAATGATACATACGGTATGATCGTTACAGATTACCTTGACGGTCCTCTTAACAATATCGCTATTTGGATGGGCGCTCCTAACCAGTATGGTATAAAGGACGGCAAGCTTGCTCCTGCATTTATGTTTGACGAATATCTTGAGGCACTTAAGTTCATGAACAAGTGCTATAACGAAGGTCTTATCAACCAAGATATGGCTACATATTCATCAGATAAGTGGAATGAGCAGTTCCTATCAGGTAAAGCCGGTGTAATCATCGACGTTGCCGACAGAGCAAGAAGACTTGCACAAAATATCCAAGCTATCGATCCTAACGCAGTTGTTGACGTATTCGGTTACGTTACAAAGGACGCAAGCTCAGAACCAAGAACACTTCCTACAACAGGTTATGACGGATACTATGTATTCCCTAAGACATCTGTTGCTACAGAAGAAGACCTTGACTTCATTCTTGGCGTAATGGATAAGGCTAATGAACAGGAAGCTCTAAACCTAATGAACTACGGTATCGAAGGCAGAAACTATGACCTTGACGCTGACGGTTATGTAGTTAAGAAGGACGATGCTAACCTAACTAAAGAATATAACGACCTTAACCAATTCTCAACAGGTATAGTTGCTACAGAACTTCAAATTAAGTATGCAACAGACGTTGCTGAAAAGATTCAGGAAGTTTATGATGAAAACAAACTTCACACAGTTGCTAACCCTGCTGAACCATATGTATCAGATACATATTCAACAAGAGGTCCACAACTTGACGCTATCATGAGTGAGGCTAATACTAAGTTCATCGTTGGTCAAATCAGCGAAGACGAGTGGAAGGCTCAAAGAGACAGATGGCTACAACAAGGTGGTCAAAAGGTTATCGATGAACTAAACAAGGCTTATGAAGAAGACGATTCAGTTCAGAAATAATTGATTTTGACTGACTTAATTAGTTAATATTAAACCACTTGTTCAATGTTATGTTGGACAAGTGGTTTTTTTGTTGGATTTTATAATTTATTTATATTTGTTTATAAATTATTTAGAATTGTATTATATAATGTTTATAAAGAACAGATAGAATATAATCATAAGGTACCTTATAGAAATAATAGACAGTGTTTGGGATAGAAAGGAATGATTAAAATGAAATCTAACAAGAAGAAAATAACAATGGCAATCGGTATGGTTTTGGGTGTAACGGTGTTAGCCGGAGCGACATTCGCAAGCTACAGCACATCAAACGGATATGACGTGGCTAAGACGGCTGTTAAAGGTTTGATGAAAAATGAAAACTACACCGCGAATATGACAACAAAGATAAGCCTTGACGGTAAGGAAATTTCAAGCGACACGTTGAAAGAATTGTATGACAGAAACGGTGACGTGAAAATCAACAAGGAAAATAAGGTTTCATCATATGATTATAACAATGAGTACAGAGAATGGGTTCAAGATGATACCAATATAATTTCGTCAACGCATTATGACGGTGAAAAAAGAACACTTGTTGAGGAAAACGCATCTGAATACCTAAATTTATTTGGAGAATTTGATAAATTCTATACCGAAGATGCAAATGAGGATAAGAGAAATCAAAAAATGGTTAATTTCGTTGAGCTTATCGGTGATACAATGATTGGTGATTTGAAAAACAACATAATCTATGTGTCAGGTGATGATAATTCTTCAACATATGAAATGAATCTTGACGCAATTCAAATCCCTGAAGTCGCGAATGCAGGCTTATCCGCAATGTTCTCAGAAAATATCGCTGATTCTGATGATGACAGTGATCCGTACACCTTGCTTGGAACAGATCCGATTGTTAAAAACGTATCAGTGAAATTTACGGTTGACAATGAAGGCAGATTTACTAATTTGAATGCGGAAGCAAGTATGGTCGGCAATGATTCAAACGGCGAAAAGTATGAGGCAACAGTTAATATAACACTGGATATATCAGACTACGGAACTACAAAGCCTGAGAGAGTTGATATTTCCACACTTCCGAATGTTGAGTATTCTGATAACTCGGGAGTTGACACATATTACGGAGATGACGAATAATTTATAAAAACGGATAGGGGTGAGATTATGAATGTAATTGAGATTAAAAACCTGACAAAGCTTTACGGCAATGGCAGAGGTATCAAAAATTTGAATTTGACCGTTGAACAGGGCGACATTCTCGGATTACTCGGACCGAACGGTTCGGGTAAAACGACAGCGATGAAAGCAATACTTAATCTTGTTAATGCGGAGGGCAGTGTTAAGGTGTTCGGTATGGACTTGCACGATAATTTTGAAAGTATTATGCAAAGAACAGGCGCGTTGATTGAATCACCGGCGATATATAAAGATTTATCGGCATATCAAAACGTAAAAATGCACGCGAATATGTATCCAAACGTAGACAGAAAACGCATTGAACATATACTTGACGTTGTACATCTTCTGCCGTACAAAAATGATAAAGCGGGTAAGTTTTCACTTGGTATGAAACAAAGACTCGGTTTGGCGGTTGCATTCGTATCTAATCCCGATTTGATAATTCTTGATGAGCCTGTAAACGGACTTGATATTGAGGGCGTTGTGGAAGTCAGAGAAATTATAAAAAAACTCAATGCAGAGAAAAACGTGACTTTTCTTATTTCAAGTCATATGGCAGGCGAGATTGAAAAGACTTGTAACAAGGTTGCGGTTATATATGAAAGCGAATTGATAGCAACATCAACTACGGAGGACGCTTTAAGACTTCATCCGTCAATGGAGGACTATTTCTTAAGTGTTGTTAAGGACAGAAGGGGTGAGATTATTATATGAAAGCACTGATTTTGAATACCGGAAGTGAACTTAAAAAACTTCTTATGAAAAAAAAGTATCTTGTTTTAACTGTTTTAGGTGCGATTATATGTATTCTCCGAATTGGCGGTAATGTACTTGTAAGCAAGATTACGGGCGGTGAAGTTGTTATAAAAAGCAATCTGATAATGGAAATGGTCGGTTTTGTTTTTGATATCCTTGTTCCGCTTATAATATTTATGGCAGTGACGGATTTGTTTGCAAGCGAAGTACAGGAGGACAGCATGAAAGCGTCGCTTTTAAGACCGCTGACAAGATTTAAAGTTATGACATCAAAGTCATTGGCAGTGTTTGTGCTTGGTTGTATGGTGACACTTGCAATGTTTGTTATCTCGTTAATCGTTCAAATCGTATCCGGCAACAGTTTAAGAAGTGTACCGATAACATTTGCGGCATATCTTATCAATATGATACCGCTTATAGCGATAGTTTCAATGGCGCTGCTCATAAATATGATTTCAAAAAGCCCGACGCTTGCAATGCTTTTATGTATAGTCGTGTATGTGTTCTTTAAATACTTGAACTACTATATAACACCTGTCGGACAAATGGTATTTACGGCATATTCACAATGGCACAAAATTTGGATCGGCAATGTGCTTCCGTTTACGGCACTTATATCGAAGATTGGAATTTTGTTCGGCTCAATCTTGATTTTATACACATTATCGTATATAATATTTGATAGTAAGGATTATTAAATGTTATGAAGATTAAAAGTAAATTTGCGATATATAATATAATTATGCTGATAACACCTATCCTTCTGATAGGTGTTATTTCGGTATGTTTTGTGCTGATATTTATATTAAAATTTCCTGTCGAAGAATTAAATATATCAAGGGCATCAATGATTGACCCGTATGTTTTTTTGCAGGCAGTCGGTGAATTTTTCAAAAGTAATCCGAGTGCAATATTTTATGTGGTGTTGTGGCTTACGATATGCGTGTTGCTTGTCGTGCTTTCAACTACCGTTGCCACAAGATTGATGACAAAAAGTATTGAACATTCAATAAATGACCTTGCAAGAGCCGCCGATTATATTCGTGCCGATAACCTTGATTTTGAGGTTATGGGAAGTGAATATGACGAAATAGACACGCTTTGTAATAATTTTGATATGATGCGTAAGGAGTTGAAACGTGCCAGGAAACGTGAAAAGTATATGAAAAAGGAGAGGAATATGCTCCTTGCAAATATTTCTCACGATTTAAAGACGCCGATTACGTCAATCAAGGGTTACGTTGAGGGTATACAGGACGGCATTGCCGACACACCCGAAAAGATGAAACGCTATCTTGATACAATTCATACAAAAGCGGAGGTTATAGACGATTTGGTGAATAATCTGTCCGTATTTTCGAAACTGGAATTATCAAGACTGATATTTGAATTTAAAGAGGGCGATATTAATTCGTTTATGCGTGATTTCGTAGATGATTACAGACTTGACCTTGAGAAAAACGGCATAAAACTTGAAACAGATATTCCGACCGATGAAGTTATCGTGAGAATGGATTATGAGAAAATGAGCCGAGTATTTTCTAATTTGATAGACAATGCGGTGAAGTACAGAAGTGAGGATAATCCGACGCTTTCCGTCAGTACAATGTGCAGTGACGGCGGTGTGTACGTGAATATAAGCGATAACGGTATCGGTATAGACGAAAATGAGCTTAAAAACGTGTTTGATGGATTTTACCGCGTGGACAGTTCGAGGAGTATTAAGGGCAGCGGACTGGGACTTGGTATTGCAAAACAGATTGTAGAAAAACACGGCGGCAAGATATGGCTGAAAAGTGACGGATTGGGTAAGGGTACAACGGCGGTTGTATTCTTGCCGAAAATCTAAGGAGAATAAAATGAAAAAAATATTGATTATAGAAGATGACAGCAGTATCGCGGAACTTGAAAGAGATTATCTTGAAATAAATGATTTTGAGTGTGAAATTGCGGCAAGGGGTACAACGGGACTTGAAAAAGCACTTGCGGAAAATTTTGACCTTATAATAATAGATATAATGCTTCCGGGTATGGACGGTTTTGAGGTTATAACGGAACTCAGAAAAAAGAAACAAACGCCCGTAATATTTTTGTCGGCGAAAAATACCGATATAGATAAAATACGCGGACTTGGCTTGGGTGCGGACGATTATATGACGAAACCGTTTTCACCGAACGAACTTGTCGCAAGAGTTAAGGCACATATATCGCGATACGATACGCTTACATCAAAAAGCGGTGACGTAATAACAGTCGGTAAACTTATGATAGACAAAGATGCTCATAAGGTTACAGTGGACGGAAAAGAAATATCGCTTACTGCAAAAGAATACGATTTACTATTATTTCTTGCGGAAAATCCGAATCATACCTTTTCAAAAGAGGTTTTATTTGATAGAATATGGGGTATGGACGCAATAGGTGATGTGTCGACCGTTACGGTACATATTCAGCGTGTGCGTGATAAGATAAATACTGAAAATGAGCGGTACATAGAAACCATATGGGGTGTAGGCTACCGTTTTAATATCTGAGGAGGAAACATAAATTGGAACAGAAAAGTGTATTGATAGGAATGTCGGGCGGCGTTGACAGTTCCGTTGCGGCGGCTCTTTTAAAGGAGCAGGGATACCACGTAATCGGTGCGACTATGCGTCTTTGGACGTATTCGGACAGCTGTAATATGAAGCATGAGGGCTGTTGTGCGGAAAGTGCGGTTGAGGACGCAAGACGTGTGTGTGATAAGCTCGGTATTGATTTTTATGTGATGAATTTTAAGGATATGTTCAAAGATAAGGTCGTTGATTATTTTGTTGATGAATATATTCACGGCAGAACACCTAATCCTTGTATTGCATGCAATAAGTATTTGAAGTTTGACGCATTGTTAAAAAAAGCGTTGGCTATGGGTATTGATTACGTTGCGACAGGTCACTATGCCAAAATCGAAAAAGGTGAGGACGGCAAGTATATTCTTCGTGCAAGTGAGGCTGTTAAGAAAGACCAGAGCTATGTGCTGTACAATTTTACACAAGAACAGCTTGCACATACATTAATGCCTTTGGGCGGATATAATAAGGATTGGGTACGTCAAAAGGCGGAAGAACTTGGACTTGGCGTTGCACATAAGCCTGACAGTCAGGAAATATGCTTTGTTGAAGATGATGATTACGCGAAATTTATAACCGACTATTCCGGTTACAAGCCTAAAGAGGGCGATATACTTGACGTAAACGGCAATGTTATCGGCAAGCACAGAGGTTTGATTTATTATACAATCGGTCAGAGAAAGGGTATCGGTGCATACGGCAGACCTATGTTTGTTATGAAGATAGATGCGGAAAACAATACGATTACACTCGGTGAAAAGGGAATGGAATTTTCAAATGAATTAACCGCATACGATGTGAATTTTGTGTCGGGTGAATTTCCTAAAGAAAATATGCTTATCACCGCAAAGGTACGTTACCAAGCACCGCCTGCGGCGGCAATGCTTTGCCCGCAAAAAGACGGTACGGTTAAATTGATGTTCCCCGAACCGCAAAGAGCGGTTACTCCGGGACAGGCTGTCGTATTTTATGACGGTGATATTGTTCTTGGCGGCGGTACTGTTTTATAAATACGAGCTGGCAGAGGACGAGAAATTAGTTCGGATTTTGTGAAAATGAACTCATCGGCGTACACCCTGTACGTTAGAGTTTATTTTCACAAAAAGTGCACAGGCAAGCCGTATATCGAAGATAGGCTTGCCTGTTATTTGTTA
>NZ_JBKVWU010000028.1:0-24326 GCF_046972485.1 Hominilimicola sp. | reverse complement strand
GAAATATATAAACTTGATAATCAAGTTACAATTTCATATTCGGAAAATGCACCGACTATGACGCTTGTTTGCACAGCCGTAAACGGTCAAGTGTGTGAAATTACTTTGAATGAGGTTAAGAACATCGACAAAAACGCACCGATTATTACCGAAACAATTCAGCCGTCCGAAAATCACCGTAAAGTGACAGTGACTTTAAAAGCTGACAAAGAAGTTATTTTCAGAGAAAACGGAAAACAGGGAACTGAATTTACACGAGTAATAAACGCAAACGGCGAATATGTATCTCACTTTGCGGACGCTGCAGGCAATCTGACGGAAAAGGTTGTTAAGGTTGACAGCATCATTGATAAAGATTTGTCGCTTACATTCAGTCTTGCAAGTGACGGTACAGACAGTAAGGAGTCACCGGATAAACTCGGTCGTTTAAAGGTTGGTGACACTGTATATGTGAGTGCAAACAGAAACTGTACGGTAACATGGAACGGTGACACAACAGGTCAAAATCTTACGGCCGGTGCGTGGACGAAGTTAACCGTATCGGAGGATTTGGCAGGATTGTATCCTACAATAAAGGCAAAGGACGAATATTCAAATACAAAGTATTATCACTTTATGCAGATAGCAATGCCGGATAAAAAAGCACCGACTATCAAATTGAAAAAGGAAACGGTGGAAATCGACTTAAATTCAGAAGATATTTTGTCACAGCTTAAAGCGAATATGACGGTAAGCGACAACGAAACCGAAAAGGACAAAATCAAGCTTGATGTTACTTACACAAAACCGCAGACAACGGGAACAGTAAGGGTGACTTATACCGCAACAGACGAGGCAGGAAACAGCAGTGAAAGATACGGATATATCTATTTCTATGAGGATACTCAGCTTAGAGTCAGCGTAAACGGTGAGTATATTTACAGAGATATGATTGTGCTAAGCAAAAACGAGGCACAGAACATTGTCGTTGAAAGCAATGGCGAGCCGTACAGTGTTAAATATAAAAACGGTATAAAGACAGTCGGTCAAATGAAAATCGGTGCGACTGAATTGGCGAAGAATAAGGATAATACAGAGCCGATTACATTCGTTCCGAAAAAGGCGGGGTATTATACATTTAATGTACAAACGCAGGGACGTGACAATTACAGATTTGTAATTTACGTTCAATAATGAAAAAAGGAGGTTTACTATGCTGCAAAGATTAAAAAAGATTATATCAGCCTTAACCGTAACAGCGATGATTTTCGGTATAATGCCTATCGGCGCGTTTGCCGAAAATCTGAATAAGGCGGATTACGAAGAATTGAACGACGGTTATTTGAAAGTCGTTGTTTCGGCGAAAAACGGCGGTTTTCTGATAGATACCGTTGAGGGAGATAAGCTGAACAAAGCAGATGATAATAAATATCTTTTGTTTCCCGATGAAAATTATGATACATCATATACCTCTTTTCGTGTAAAAAGAGGTGATGAGATAAAGGACTATATTTTCGGAAGAAAATACGGTTTCTTGGGTAAGGACAGCAGTGACGTCACTTTGGTGAAAAACAGTGACAACATTGTCGCAACGTGGAGCGTTGACGGTTTGACTTTTACGCAGACCGTCACGCTTGCAAATACAAAATCGGCTCTGCACGGTATGGCGTCAATTTCATACGGTGTAAAGAGTACGGACGGAAGAAATGCGGACAGTGTTCAGGCAAGAGTTATGCTTGATACCGCACTCGGTTATCAGGATTATGCGGTGTATGAACTGACGAAAAAGGACAGTACATATGAGCAGATACAATCTGAAACTGTTATTGATAACTCTGACGGAGAAGCATACAACAACGCGTTATTCGGATACGACAATCCGAAAGCACCGTCCGTAACGGCTTATACAGTGAATGCGTCGATTAACAATAAAATTGTCGTACCGTATCAAATAGCGTTCGGACATTGGAACAACCTTGCGTCAAGCGTATTCGATTTTGAACCGGATAACTCGTTGACATTTACAAATCCGTATAACGAAAAATATTTGACTGCCGACAGTGCGTATGCTCTGTATTTCGATATGGGAAGTGTGGCGGCAAACGGTGAGGGCAATACCGTTGCGACAAATTACGGTATATATTCAAACGTAACCGTAAATAACGATGATAAGGTTGCGATAAATTTTTCATCTGAACTCGGAGCAATGCAGCTTACCGATACAAAAGACGAATACAAACCGCAAACGGCGGACGGTAAAAACGGTGATTTTAGCGTGTCAACGCAAATTAAAAACGTGTCGCAGAACGAAATGAAACAAATTGCCGTTGCGGTATATCCGCAGGAGGGAATAACACCGTATGACTTGTCGGGTAATCTTGACGTTACAGCTTCATATTCAAACCCTTTCAGTGTTGATATTATAGATTTTAACGCAGATGAAGAACGACAGGTTGTGTTTAACTTTAATGCCGAACCGCTTACGGCTACCGATTACAGAAAAATCGAAGTGCGTTGTTATGACGTGAGCGGAACGGACGGTAAATTGCTTTCCGAAAACTTAATCGGTCAGAGAAGTATATATCTTCTTTGCCCGGGTGCAACAGGTGACAGGGTTTCGTTTATAAGCACCGCACCCGAGATTGTTTATAACAGAGGAACAAGACATATTTACCTTGCAGGTCAGAATTTCAATTTGCTTAAAAATAAGAGTGAATACGATATAAAGGTTACGCCTTTAAACGGCAGTCAGCCGTTGACTGTAAGTGCGGAAAACTTCATTTTGGATACCGAAAACAATACGGCGGATTTGATACTTGATGAGCTTATGTCGGTCGGTACATATCAGATTGTATTTGATATGAAAGATCCGACTAAAAAAGATATTACGTCTGACGCACTGAAGTTTAATGTCAGTGATGATATTGCATATCAAGGCGGCTCTTACGGAGTTGTCACGATTGAAAAAGACGGCGATAACAAGTATGCCCTAAGGGCGTATAAAGACGAAAAGGAATACAGTGACGAAGTTCCAAACGCTCAGAATATCTCTCTGCTTGAACTTCGCGGTGACTTTACGTTAAAATATGAAAACGGTAAAATTGCAGAGGCAGAGGCTGTTTCTCTTGAAACGGTAGACCATAAGGCGAAAAGTACAATAAATATCAGTAATTGTCTTGATATTGAAAAAGGTACTGTAACCGTGTCTGTCGAAAACGTTGGTCAGGACGACCAAACTATCAATATAGATATAGACGGCGAAGTTTATACAACAGGTGCAAGAACAAAGGTTTGGAGCGGTGTATGTGCGATTTCGTCATTTGAAAACGGCTCCGAATCAACACTTTTGCAGTACACAAACGAGGGCGAGCAGACAGGTGACGTTGAAAACAGCGTTGCAAATACAAATGGTATTATGCTTATGTGGCCGGGTGCGGCAAGTACCGCACAAACCATTGCAGGAATGGTGATGGAATTCAGATACTGTCAGTTCGGACAGATGGCGACAGTTGACGGTGAAGTCACTTCAAAAACACCGAAACAAAGAGTAATCGCATTCGGTGCGCAACTTTCACCTGATTTTCTTGTTCCGTCAAACTTTGATTGGAGCAACAGAAAAACTTCCGCAATGGAGGTTGCACAACTGAAAATGGCGAGCAGTAATTACACTCCGTCACAGCTTAGAGATGTACAGGACAGATATGCCGAGGACCAAGAGGAATGGGAAGACGCAGAGGGCGGAAGTCTGAATTTGTATATCCATGATATACTTTTCGGCGGCGGATTTATCGGATTTAATACGTCTGTCGAAGTAGAAGTTCCGTCATATGCGGACGGACTTCCGAGCGTTGAGGGTACTCTTGATTTAAAGGTTATGAACAACGAATACACTATCGGCGTTCAAGGCAGTGCCGATATGATGGCATTTGAAATGGAGGCGGAAATTCGTCTTAGAAGTAACAACGGAATACCTATTCCGGATAAATTATATTTCTATGCAGGCGGATTTACACCGGGCATAAATGTTGACGGAATGGGCGTATTTTGGATTAAAGGTGCCGGCGGCGGTATAGATAATCTGTTTGAAACGATTTATCCGTCCTCATCCGTACCGCCTATAACGCTTCTGCTAAGCGGACAATTCGCTTTGTTTGATGTTCTTTCCGCAAGAGGTGATGTAAGTATCAGTCCGAGAGATTTGAGTATTGCACTGTCGGACGTGAATGTTGCGGGAATTACACTTATAGACTATGCGGGAATTGAATGTGCATGGTATCCCGAACTTAGATTTGCAGCGGGAGTGTCTATCGGTATATTCGACGTTATTTCGGGTGACGGACACTTAATTGTGGAAAAAGATAAGGTTAAGGATAAGTATTTCTGGGAAGGCTATGCCACAGCAGTGGTAAGTATTCCTAAAAAAATACCGATTTTCGGCGGTATAGAAATAGGCTCTGCCGATTTGGGTGTCAATGCAGAAAAAATATGGGGTGCTTTGCACGTTTTGAAAATTGACGCAGGTGTAACATATTATTGGGGTGGCGATGTAGATTTCGCTTTCGGTAAATATGACGCACCGGAACCGACTATTGAGTTGAGTGCGGAGGGTATTCCTGTTTATTACGATGAAAAAACAGACCGTACCTTGTATATGAAACTCAATAACAGTATTCGTACATTGGCGTCAACAGACGATATATCATTGTTCGGCTCAAACGGTGCGACGGTATCATCGCTTGCGGGTAAAACGGTACATTCGGTTAATTTCGGCAAGTATAACAACGAAAACGGAATACTTACAATTTCGTATGACGCACCGAGTCAGCTTATTGCGGAAACATATGCAAAGAATATTGAAATGGAAAATTATCCGATAGTATGGTCAGACAGTTCAAAAACGGCAGACGATACAGCCAACGCAAATGCAAACGCAATGTTGAATTGGAATGAGGATACAAAGAAAGCAACCGTTACAATAACGGTTACAGATGAAAATTACTTTAATAAAGCATTGCAATTAAAAACAGGTATTGCGTCAAGCGTGACTATATACGCACTTTCAAAGTTGCCGACAATCGACAATGCGGTATTGAACAATAATACGGTAACGTGGTCGGGCGAAGATTTGGATAAATTCAACAGTCTTACAATTTATGCAGAGGACAGCAATAACGAAGTTTATCCGTTGTACAAAACAGAAAATGTGAATGACATAAAGAGTAAGAGTGCAAATATAATAATGCCTGAAAATATGCCAAGCGGTGAATATACGGTAAAAGTTGTTGCGACAACGACAGATGAAAGTGCTAACCCTGTTGTGACAACCGATAAAAAGCTTAATTATACAAATCCGTCACAGCCGTCCGCACCGACATTTAATGTGGCATTGGGCGGTGATTACAGTATTGATTTGACAGGTATAAATCAATATAATTATGACGGCTACAAGGTAAGTATATATGAAGTTCAAGACGGTAAAAATGTACCGACTGTATTTGACAATATGACTGTAAGCGGAAGTGATGTGATTACGGTCGGCGGTCAGTATACAAAGACGGTTACGGTGGATAAGAACGGAAATATCGTGAATAAAAACGACCTTACGGAAGATGAGAAAAAGGATATAAAAACGCAGACCGAACAAGTCGGACTTGTAAGCGGTAAGCAGTATGTGGTAGGATTAAAGGGTTATAAAAATACATCTTCAGGCGGTCAGATTGTTTCCGCTGAAACACTGTCGTCACCTGTGACGATGGTTGAGCCTAAAAAGGCTGATGTAACACTTAAAGCACAAAATGCGGTAAGTATTGACGGTACAGATACGGTTAAAAGCAGTAATGCAGTTATAGACCTTGTATCGGATATGAATGTTTCCGGCGAATGGTCGTTGGACAGCGGTGAAATGAGCGGTACTGTTTCGGAAAAAACTATGTCGCAGAGTATAAATCTTGACGGATTAGAGGACGGTACGCATATAATAACCTTCAAGGGCGAAAACGATTCAAAAGACGGTACATTGTCGGAGTATATGTTTACTGTCGATACACTTCCTCCGAGATTGCAAATAAGCAGTCCGAATAACGGCGGATTTTTCGAGGACACTGTTACGGTTAAGGGTATCAGCGACAGTGGTGCGAAAGTGTATATCGGTGCGGAAAATCAAGAAATACAGGAAGTGACTGTCGGAGATGACGGCAGTTTTGAAAAGACTGTTACACTTGATAATTCTATGGCATATCAAAATATAGTTGTGTATGCGGCAGACGAAATTGGCAACGAAACAGTACCTGTAACATTACAGCTTACAAACAAAGCACTCGGCAATGACGACAGTGTACTTCAAATGTACATTGACGGAAAAGAGTGCAGTGACAGTACAATTAAAGCCGGCACAAGCGGTCAGCTTTCGCTAAAGGTGAAAACCGATAACAGAATTATTGAAATCAATGACGACAGTGCGGCGGCAAACAGAATTGAATGGAACGTTTCGGCAATAGAAGGTGCGGCGAATGTTGATGAAAACGGCTACATTACAACTGATGAAAAAATAAACGGCGTAGTAAGTGCGACTGTTGATAATCAGAATGTTTATACCGTTTTGGGCGGCAAGGACAGCACTGATATTCCAAGTGAAAAAATTAAAGTGAATGCGTCGGCAGGTACGGCAAGAAAGACTCATATCACGATTAATCTTGATACAGCGATTGAGGGAATGACGGCAGATAATTTTGTTGTACTGAACGGTGATAAGAATGTGGAACTTACAGAGGTTAAGGCAAGCAGTGATAATAAGACATATACGTTGTACGGCACGTTTGATACGTCTGTGACATATACCGTTACGGTTAATTTGACGGGTACAACGGTTGAAAACACTCACATTATTGCAAGCAGTCCGCTTATGATTAAACCAAGTTCGGGCGGTGGCGGAGGAGGAAACTCCGGCACTGTAACATATAAAATTACAGTTGTTCAGTCTGAAAACGGTAAAATCAGTCCGGACACCGTAACCGTAAATAAAAATGAAAGCAAGACATTTACGATAACGGCTGATGAGGGTTACGAAATTGAGGACGTAATCGTAAACGGCGAAAGCGTCGGTAAGGTGAGCGAATATACGTTTGAAAAGGTGAATGCAAAAGCTGAAATCACTGCAAAGTTCAAAAAGATTGATGCTGTGCCTAATCCGTCAGATAAGCCTGAACCGACTGATTGGAATAATCCGTTTGTTGATGTAAGTAACAACGATTGGTTCTATAATTCGGTTAAGTACGCTTATGAAAACGGTTTGATATATGGTGTGAGCAATACGGAATTTGCACCTGACGGTGACGTTACAAGGGCTATGTTTGTAACTGTTCTGTACAGAACAGAGGGTGAACCGTATGCGGAAAATTCAAGCTTTGTTGATGTGGCAAGTGACAGTTATTACGCAAATGCAGTGGCATGGGCGGAAGAAAATAAAATTGTCAGCGGTGTGAGTGATACAGAGTTTGCACCTGATATGAGTATAACCCGTGAACAAATGGCGGCGATTATTTATCGTTATGCGGAATACAAAAATTGTGATATAACGGTAAATGAAACGGCAAATTATGTTGACAGTGACAGTGTTTCAGATTATGCAAGGAATGCGGTTGATTGGCTGTCAGAGCAAGAAATAATGTCGGGTAATACCGACGGTACTTTCGCTCCGCAGGCGAATTCCACAAGAGCACAGACAGCGGCAGTGTTTATGCGTATTAATGAAAAATTGAAGTAATCAAAATGGCGGTTTAAAACCGCCATTTTGTATTTTTTTAAGTAAAATAAACGTAATTTGACATTGCGTGAGGTATAGTGTAGAATAAAAGCAGGCTGAAAAGCCTTGATATATAGAGAGCGGTGGCGGCTCTGTTTCGGAAAGGAAATATTATGAGTGAAACAACAATACAACTTGTATTGATTTTGCTTATTGTATGGATATTAAAGAAATAACCGCCCTACGGGAATAGGACGGTTATTGGGTAGAAAATCAATTTCTACAAAAATTTAACCAAATATTAAAGCAGAAACAAAAGCTGTTTACCGCTCTTCTCTATATCTAAAGTATAACATAGTATAAAAATTATGTCAAGCACGTTTTAGATGTGCTTTTTGTAAAAAATCAACGTTTAAGTGGTTTACTAAACAGAGATTAGGACAGCTACGATAGAATAAAAAGGGTGATTTGTTATGAAAAAGTTATTTGTGTGAAGAATTGATGTGTTGTGGCAATTAACGATAGATGTATAAAGCAAAGAAGGACAATGCAAAATGCTTATGAAATGGGAAAAAGCCCATAACAAAAAAATATCCGAACAAAAGTTCGGATATTGCAACTTGTGGTACGCGATCAGGGGTTCGAACCCTGGACACCCTGATTAAGAGTCAGGTGCTCTACCAACTGAGCTAATCACGCATATTATGTTTTACGTCTGACGACAGATAATATAATAGCACATAAAAATGCTTTTGTCAACACTTTTTTTCAAAAAAATAAAAAATTATTGACAATGATATAATAGTTAATGTATTATATGAGTATAAAAGCAAATATGGAGGTCAAATATGGAACCGAAGGATTATATTGTATCAAGAATTGAGGGGGAATATGCGTACCTAAAGCGTACGGATATTGAAAGTGAGGAAGAATTATTCATAGCAATGGCACTGTTGCCGTTGGGTGTAGACATCGGCACAAAGCTACATTATGAATGTATGGAATATTCAATAATATAAGGAGACAGTATATGCGAGTAATATTATTTATATTGGGATTGCTTTTTTCGGCAGACGGACTTTATTTTGCGTCAACCACATCAATGGGCGTGGGTGAGGCATTTACCGTTGCAATAGGTATTATGTTTATATTATGGAGTACGTTTTACGATGCGTTCAAAACAAAAGGCTTTTTGAAGTTTATAAAAGGTCTGTTTACGTTCGGAATGATTGTACTTGTGATTTATTCGGGAATTATATGCGTTGTCGGAAAAAGTGACAATGCGACATACAGAGAAGATTATATAATCGTGCTTGGTGCGGGACTGAAAGGCGATACACCGTCTTTGGCACTTGAAAGACGACTTGAAAAAGCGGCTGAATATATGAACAAAAACGGAAATGCAATAGCAATAGTCAGCGGCGGACAGGGCAAAGGCGAAACAATTTCAGAGGCACAGGCAATGGAAAACTACCTTTTAAATCACGGAATAAGAGAAGACAGAATTATAAAAGAGGACAACTCCACAAGCACATATGAAAATTTTGAATATTCAAAGTTGATAATGGACGAGGGACAAGCCGTATTTGTAACAAACGAATTTCACGTTTTACGTTCGGAATTGATGGCAAAAATAAACGGCATAGACGCAACGCATATAGGTGCGTCTACACCGATACCGCTTTTGCCTGTATCTTGCGTGCGTGAATTTATTGCACAGATAGCGGCTGTTCGTTATTATTTTTAGCTTTTTCACGTTCTTCGGCTTCAAGCTTTGAATAAATACAACCGCAATAATTCTGACGATAAAGACCGTATATTTCCGAAAGTTCACAAGAACGCTTATAACCGTTTTTCTTTTTGAAATCGGAGCATAGATATTTAACACTGTAGCTTTCTTCAAGTTCAAGACCGATTTGGTTAAGCACTTGAGCATTTTTATGCGGACTTATCGAAAGCGTGGTAGTGAAGTAATCAAAACCGTCCTTTTGGGCGGTTTTTGCTGTTTCTTCAAGACGAAGTCGGTAACATTTAAAGCAACGCTCGCCACCCTCTTTGAGATTTTCAAGCCCTTTTGCAATCGAATAAAATTTTTCGCAGTCATATTTGCCCTCGATAAACTTTACTTTTCTTTTTAAAGGCATTTCGTTTATAAGACGCTTTTGCTCGCTGACACGCTTATAAAATTCTTCTTCGGGTGAAATATTCGGATTGTAATAGAAAATAGTTATATCAAAATATTCCGACAAATATTCAAGTACATAGCTTGAACAAGGCGCACAACAGCTGTGCAGAAGAAGTGACGGAACGGTATTGTTTTTTTGAATTTCGTCAATCGTTTTGTTTAGAATTATTTGATAATTTTCTTTCATTGATTTTCTCCCATATTCTATTGACTAAGAAGTTTGACAAGAACGCGAGCAATATTCCGAACAACGCACCGCAAATAACATCGGACGGAAAATGTACATACAGATACAGCCTTGTAAAGCATATCAAAGCCGCAAGAATAATTGCCGGTATACCTAATTTTTTGCTGTACAGCAAAATAACAGTTGCGGCGGAAAATGAAGATATTGCGTGACCAGACGGAAACGAAAATCTTCCCGACGGCGCGCCTATCAGCAGATTTTCAACTGTAAGCAACGCTCCTTCGGTGTTATATGGACGTTCACGTGCAATTACATTTTTAAGCCCCATTGTAGAAAGGAACAATCCCAAAAGCAGTGAAACTATTATTACAATACCTGTTTTTCGTGATTTTTTGAAACAAAGCATTATAAGTGCAGTTACAGCCCATACAATGCCGCCGCTGCCTAAAAACGTTATAAGTGGCATAATTGTATCAAGAAACGGATTGCGTATGCTTTGAATTGCGTTTAAAATATTAAAATCAATCTGCGTTATAAAGTCTGTCATAATTACGTCATTCTTTCGATATGTTAATGTTTATTTCGTGTCAATAATAACACATTCACGAAAAAAAGTAAAGTAAGAACATAAAAACCTCATTACTTTAAAGAGAAAGTTGCAAAAGGAAAGAAAGTGTAGTATAATCATATATTATATTAGTTGAAAGGAATAACTGTAATGAGAAAACTTCTTGCGATATGGCTCGGAAAAATTCTTACCATAGTCGGAAAAACAGTAGGTAAAAAATCATCTTCTTCGCCGGGTGCGTATGCACTTAAAATATGTCCCGACCTTGTAAAAGGCTTGGAAAAATGCGTGTCAAAGGGTATAATCGTAACTTGCGGCACAAACGGAAAAACAACGACAAACAATCTTATGGCATCGGCACTTGAGGCAAAGGGATATAAGGTTATTTGCAATAAGCTCGGTGCGAATATGCTTAGCGGTATTGCAACCACCGTTTTACAGGAAATGAGTATATTCGGCAAATTAAAAGCGGACTATGCGTGTCTTGAAATTGACGAGGCATACACGCCGATAGTGTTTGACTATGTAAAGCCCGATGTTATGGTTATAACGAACCTATTCCGTGACCAGCTTGACAGATACGGTGAAATTGACATTACTTCGGATATTATCAAGCGTGCAATAAAAAAAGTGCCGAATTTAAAACTTGTTTTAAACGGTGACGATCCGTTGTGCGTTCAGTTCGGCAGAGAGGAAAACGTCAAGGCATATTATTACGGAATATCCGAAAAGGTACTTCCGCAGCTTGACGATACAAAGGAAGGACGTTTCTGTCCTGTATGCGGTGAGGAACAGAAGTACAATTACTATCATTACAGTCAGCTCGGCGATTTTTATTGCCCGTCGTGCGGTTTCAAGCGACCTGAGATTGATTTTGAAGTCAAGAATGTATCGCTCGACACACCGATGAAGTTTACGATAAACAATCAGCCGATGGTGATAAATTACAAAGGTTTTTACAATATATATAACCTTATTGCCGTATACGGTGCACTAAATGTTTTGGGAGAAAAAACGGACGATTTCGCAAAACTTTTGACAGGCTACAAACCGCAAATCGGCAGAATGCAGGAATACAAATTCAACAAGCCCGTTATACTAAGCCTTTCAAAAAATCCCGCAGGATTTAACCAAGCCATTGCAACGGTAAATACGGACAAGCGTAAGAAAGACGTTATAATCGCAATCAATGACAAGGCTAATGACGGTCGTGACGTGTCGTGGCTGTGGGACGTGGACTTTGATAAAATTGCGGACGAAAACCTGAACACGCTTACAACAACAGGTATCAGAGTTTACGATATAAGTCTTAGATTTAAGTATTCGGATATAAAAGTGGACCGTATGACGCAGGATATGGCGGACGCAATTACAAAATGTCTTGAAACGGACAGCGAAGTTGTCTATGTACTTGTGAATTATACCGCACTTTATTCGACAGAGGCGGTACTTAAAAAGCTCGGAGGTGAGGCATAATGAAAATCAAAATACTTCATCTTTATCCCGACCTTTTGAATTTGTATGGTGACAGGGGCAATATCGAATGTATGCGCAAGCGACTTATGTGGCGCGGTATTGACGCGGAGGTTGTGACATACACCTGTGAGGACAACGGATTTGATTTGTCGGACGTTGATATTGTATTCATAGGCGGCGGCTCGGACAGAGAACAGAAAATTGTTTGCCACAGACTTTTGGAACACAAGGACGAAATAAGAAATTATGTTGAAGATAACGGTGTACTTGTCGCAGTGTGCGGCGGTTATCAGCTTTTGGGTAAGTATTACAAGCTTGAAAACGAAACAATCGAAGGGCTTGATATACTTAATATTTACACCGAACAAGGAAAAAAACGTCTTATCGGAAATATCGTACTTGAAAATGACTTTCTAAATCAAAAAATTGTCGGTTTTGAAAATCACGGCGGAAGAACTTACATCGGTAATCACACACCGCTCGGCAGAGTTGTTTACGGTTACGGAAACGATGAAAAATCCGGTGTTGAGGGTGTTGTGTATAAAAACGTTGTCGCAACATATTTGCACGGACCGCTTTTGCCTAAAAACCCTGCACTTTGCGATTACATTCTGACAAACGCAATAAAGAGAAAAAATCCCGACTTCAAAGGTCTTGGCGGTTTGGAGGACACTCTTGAAGATATGGCAAACCAATATATTGTAAATAGGTTTAAAAAGTAAACATTTTTTTAACAATGGTGCATATGTATTGACTTTTTTACTGTGCAGTCATAGAATTAAATGGTATTGTAGAAACAATACCATTTTTTATTAAGGATTGAATTCGGTATGGAAACTAAATTAACAAGAAATATACAACCGAATAATAAAAGTCCGTTTTCGTGGCTCGGCAAGATATTTAAAGGTATTAAAACATGCTGGGATGCGGTAGTCGGAGTGTTTAAGAAGTTTTGGAAACTTTTGTGCAAGAGCAAAAAGTTTTCAAATTTTGCATACGTTAAATTTCCGAAATTCAGAAAGGAAATTTGGGAGTATGCAAAGGCACACAGGCTGAAGGCATTGATTTCAGTTGCTGTCGGAGTGGCGGTACTCGGTGTGCTTTTGGGCGTTATGATAAAAAATTCCGTAAATTCCGACTATCTTCAAGAGGGTGACGATTCTGTCGGATATGCGATGGTTTTGCAGAATTATTACACGTTCGACCACAGCGACAAAACCAATGTTGCGATAAAATTAAGCTGGGACGACGGTGCTGTTGACCTAAACGGCGGTACGGCAGAGGCAAAAATAAAAGCAAAGGTTTATCCGATAAATTTACCCGATAAAAAAATTACTTGGAAATCGTCTGATGACAATATCGCAAAGATTGACAGCGGAGGCAATATAACGGCACAAAATCCCGGTAAAGCGACATTGACGGCAATGTTGTACAGTCAAAAAAAGAGTGCAACCGCCACTTTGTCGGTAAGACAACCTGTAACGGGTATATTTATGCCGACAAGCACAATAACGCTTTACACAGGCGGTGAGGGCAGACTTTTACAGACAGAAATATTCCCGAAAAACGCAACGAACCAAAACATAACATGGAAATCTAAAAATACAAAGATTGCACGTGTGGACGAAAACGGCAGAGTAAAGCCTGTCGGTGTCGGTATGACGGAGATAACGGCAACAACGGAGGACGGAGGCTTTGAGGCGAAGTGCTTTGTAAATGTCGTAAATTCATACATTGACGTACAGACTTTATCCGTAAAAAATACTGACGCAATGACGATAAAAGTCGGCGACAGTGTTAACGTGATAGTAACCGTTTCACCGTCAAACGCACGAAACAAAACGCTTAAATGGTCGAGTGACGATACAAAGATAGCGACAGTAAGTCAAGCGGGCAGAATACGCGGTGTCAGCGTTGGTACGGCGAATATAACGGTTGAAACGACTAACGGAAAGAAACAGACGTTTACTGTCAACGTAACCGAATCGGACGCAAAGGACCCATTCAATTTGAATGATGAAGTTTCTGATTTGGATACGGAGGGAACTGTAACATACACGTCATATGACATATCATTCCCACAGATTATAAGAATACAGATGGGCTTGAACCCACCACCGAAAATTTGGAGAAACGGCGGAATGTCATATGCGACAGAGTCCGAAACAGCGGAATATATGAATCCGAACAGTTTCTATACGGACGCATATAAATATCAGTTCCTTGACCTTTCAAAACCGAATAATGTCAGCGAAGAAACGCTTAATAATTATCTTGCCGATAAGGGCGTAATGAAAGGAATGGGAGCGGCATTCATTGAGGCGGCTAAAGAATATAACGTCAGCGAGGTTTACCTTGTTGCACATGCTTGCCTTGAGTCCGGAAACGGTACTTCACAGCTTGCAACCGGTGTTGAGGTCAACGGCACAACCGTTTATAACTTGTTCGGTATCGGTGCATATGACGCAAACCCTGTCGGAAACGGTTCACAGAGAGCATACAGTCAAGGCTGGACTAGTGTAGAGTCGGCTATTAAGGGCGGTGCAAAGTGGATAAGCGAAAACTATGTGAACAGTTCGGATGGCAGACAGAACACACTTTATAAAATGCTTTGGAACCCTGAAAATCCGGGTACTCACCAATATGCAACGGATATTGGCTGGGCAGTTAAGCAGGCGGTAAGCATTGAAAAGATATTCTCGTCATTCACAGACGCAACATTATCGTTTGACGTACCTGTTTACAGCGGACAAATTCCGCCTACTGTAACTATGGAATGATAAAAAGACAGATGAAATTTAAACCGTTTCATCTGTCTTTTTTTGTCAGAAAAAATATGTTTGACAAGTTGAATTTTAGTGTATATATTATATACAGGGAGTTGAAACATGGATGATAAAAAATAATGTTAAAAATATATCAATCAAAAAGGCGGCGTTTATCAATGCTGCCGCAAATTACAGTTGTGTTATATTGCAGCTTGGTTTCAGCGCTGTTTTGGCGCGAATACTTTTACCGGAGGATTACGGGGTAATCGGTGTAATGACCGTTTTTACCACGTTTTTTTCGGTGCTTGCGAATATGGGGATAGGCACTGCCGTTATTCAGAATAAGGAGCTTAGCAACTATGATGTGTCGAATATATTCACTTTTAATTTATATGTTGCGGTAGGGCTTTCAATAATTTTTGCGATTTTTTCTGTGCCGTTGTCTAAATTTTACGGCAACAGCGTGTACATACCGATAGGGTGCTTGCTTTCGGTGTCTTTGTTTTTTTCGACAATGAATATGGTGCCGAACGCACTTTTAATGAAAGAAAAAAAGTTCGTGCGTATCGGACTTCGTATGATTACCACAACTGTTGTAAGCAGCGGTATAGCGATTGTATTGGCAAAACTCGGACTGAAATATTACGCACTTGCCGCACAGTCTATTATACAGGTTATGGTCAATTTTATATGGAATTATAGCAGTACAAGGATAAAACTTAGAATTAAATGTGATTTCGGCAGTGTGAAGAAGATTTTTTCGTTTTCGTCATATCAGTTTGCGTTTAACGTGTTTAACTACTTTGCAAGAAATGCCGATAATTTGCTTGTGGCGAAGTTTATGGGCGATACACAGCTTGGATATTACGACAAGGCATATAAACTTGCACTTTATCCCGAACAAAATTTGACGCACGTCATAACACCTGTTATACACCCGATTTTGTCGGAGTATCAGGACGATAAGGCGTATATATATGAGAATTATATGAAGATTGTCAAGATACTTTCATTGCTCGGATTGTTTGTCGGTGCGTATATGTATTTTGCGTCATATGAGATTATCTGTATGATGTTCGGTGAGCATTGGGCGGCGGCAATTCCTTGCCTTGCGATGCTTAGTCTTTCGGTTTGGGCACAGGTGGTAAATTCAAGCTCCGGTGCGATATTCCAAAGCCTTGGCAACACGAAAAATCTTTTTATAACGGGCGTTTTGTCGTCGTCAACTACTCTGATAGGTATTGTACTCGGAATTGTTTTCGGCGATATTGGCACAGTCGCAAGAAATGCAATGATTTCATATAATATTAATTTTATGATTTCATATTTTATGCTTATAAAAATGACGTTTGGATTTAGCTTTTTGAAATTTCTGAAAAGTTTTATTCCGGACGTGTGTATTGCGGTTATGGTTTGCATTGCGGGTTTTTTGACGCGTTACGCTACTATTGACGCAACAAATATCGTTGGTATAACAATAAATGCCGTTATTAAATTGGCAATTATGGGCGGTGTGTATGTAATCGGATTGATTTTGTTCAGACAGTATAAATATTTTATTGAGATTATTCATATAAAAAAATACAGAAAATAAAAAAAGAGCCTTTGACTCTTTTTTTTGTTGCAGTTGGCAACAAAATGTGCTATACTGATTAGAAACAATAATTGAGGGGATAAAAATGGATATAAAGGTAATAGACAAAGAATTTGCGGTATGCAAAATAAATGATGTTACGGAAGTGAACTTTAATGACGAGTTTTGCTTTGTCGGCAAGACTGATGAGGAATTATCGCTTGTATGCTCAAGCGAGTTTGTTCCGAAAAATACGATTGTATGTGACAGCGGTTGGAGAGCGTTCAGAATCGAGGGTATACTTGATTTTTCACTCACGGGAATACTTGCGAGAGCTGCGAACATTTTAGCAAATGCAAAAATACCGATTTTTGCGGTATCAACGTACAACACTGATTATATACTTATAAAGAACGAATTTTTTCAAAAGGCACTTGACGTATTGAAAGAGAATAATTATGTTATAAAGGTTGGGTGACATAGATGACAAAACTACTTATAAAAAGATTTATAAAAGACTATGAAAACACGCAAAATTCCGATGTGCGTACGGCATACGGTAAATTTTCAAGCATAGTCGGAATAGTGTGCAATGCGATACTGTTCATAAGCAAACTGATTGTCGGAACACTGTCGGCGTCTGTTTCTATCACTGCCGACGCGGTAAACAACCTATCCGATGCATCATCAAGCATAATCAGTCTGCTTGGTTTTAAACTTGCAAGCCGTCCGGCAGATGAAGAACACCCTTACGGTCACGGGCGGTATGAATATCTGTCGGGACTTATGGTTGCCGTACTTATTATGGTAATCGGCGTTGAACTGTTCAAAAGCAGTTTGGATAAGGTACTTCATCCGTCAGCGGTTGAATTCAGCTGGGTTACTGTCGGTGTGCTTGCGTTTTCGATTTTGCTTAAAACGTGGATGGCATTGTTTAATACGAAAACAGGTAAAATGATTAACTCAAACACGCTTATAGCAACGGCGGCAGACAGCCGTAATGATGTTATAACGACAGGCGCAGTGTTGGCTGCGGCGATATTATCGCATTTTGTCGGCTTTGAGCTTGACGGCTGGATGGGTCTTGGTGTGGCGGTATTTATTTTGTACAGCGGTTTCGGACTTGTAAAAGACACGCTTGACCCTATGCTCGGAAAAGCACCGGAGAACGAACAGGTTGAAGAAATTCGTCAAAAGATTTTAAGCTATCCCGGTGTTTTGGGTACTCACGACTTAATGGTACACGACTACGGACCCGGCAGACAGTTTGCAAGTGTGCATGTTGAAATGGCGGCGGAAGGTGATGCTATGAAAAATCATGACGTCATAGATAATATTGAGCGTGATTTTATGAATGATGAAGGACTTCATATGATTGTGCATTTTGACCCGATTTCGACAAAGGACAATACAGTGAACGACCTTAGAATTTGGATTGGTGAAAAGGTAAAAGAGATTGACGAACGTCTGACAATTCATGACTTGCGTATAGTGTATGGTATTACGCATACAAACGTAATATTTGACTGCGTTGTTCCGCATAATATGGATATGACCGACAAGGAAGTCAAGAAAGCGATAAATGATATGGTAAAGGAAAAATATCCTACA
Source organism: Hominilimicola sp. (assembly GCF_046972485.1). Lineage (NCBI taxonomy): Bacteria > Bacillati > Bacillota > Clostridia > Eubacteriales > Oscillospiraceae > Hominilimicola > Hominilimicola sp. Next base: position 6,238 of record NZ_JBKVWU010000028.1, on the reverse strand, counting down.
TATTACTGTGTAATCACGATTGATAAAAGCTATGCGGCAATGCCACACTGAGAAAGGAATATATAATGGACAAATTAAATTGGGCAGTGCTTGGTACGGGAGTTGTGGCAAATCAGATGGCGCAGGCAATGCAAGGTGTGGGGTGCAAACTTTACGCTGTAGGCAACAGAACGCACAGCAAAGCCGTTGATTTTGCTGATAAGTACGGCATTGAAAAGGTGTATGACGATTTGAACGATATGTTTTATGACGACAATGTGGACGTTATTTATATAACGTCACCGCATAACACGCATATTGATTTTATTATGAAAGCACTTGAAAACGGAAAGCATATTTTGTGTGAAAAGTCGATAACATTAAACAGCGTTGAATTGGAAAAGGCTTTAAAAAAGGCTGACGGGAAAAATCTTGTACTTGCCGAGGCAATGACGATTTATCATATGCCGCTATACAAAAAACTTATGAAACTTGTTGCGGACGGCGAAATCGGTGACGTGAGTATGATACAGGCGAATTTCGGAAGTTACAAGGACTATGATATGAAAAACAGATTTTTTAATATGAATTTGGCAGGCGGAGCAATGCTTGATATTGGTGTTTACGCAATTTCGCTTGCAAGATGTTTTTTGAAGTCAAAGCCCGACAATGTAATTTCAACGGTAAAATTTGCACCGAGCGGTGTTGATGAAATGTCGGGAATTGTTATGACAAACAAAGAGGGACAAATGACGGTTATTTCATTGTCGCTTCATACAAAACAACCGAAAAGATGTGTTATATGTGGTGATAAGGGATATATCGAGATTATGGAATATCCGAGAGCGTGTAAGGCGACGATTGTCTGCACCGAAACAGGCGAGCGAAAAGAAATCTGTGAGGGTGAAACCGAAAGAGCGTTGCAGTATGAAATGGAGGATATGGAGGAGGAGATTTCAAAGCGAAGCGGTTGTATGCTTAGGGAATATACAAAAGACGTTATGGAAATTATGACCGATATTCGTAATGAGTGGGGACTGAAATATCCTGAAGAACAATAAAAAACACAGTAAACAATTAAGGTTTACTGCGTCAGCGTATAGATAAAAGTGTACAGGCAAGCCGTATATCGAAGATAGGCTTGCCTGTCATTTTTTTATAGCTGTAAATTATAATAAAAATAATATTATGCACGTTCCGGATAATTTGCTGACATTCCGGCACAGTGAACGATTAATCATTTACTGAGTTTTTGCTATTCAAAATATTTGCGGTCAAGACTTCTGTATTGTATTGCCTCAGCTATGTGTTCACTTTTTATGTTTTCCGAGCCTTCAAGGTCGGCAATGGTACGAGCGACTTTCAAAATACGGCTGTGTGCTCTTGCACTCAAACCGAGATTGTCGAATGCGGCACGTAAAATTGCATTTTCTTCTTCGCCGAGCGGACAGAATTTTTTAAGCATACCTGCGTCAAGCTGTGAATTTGAGTAGATATTGTAATCTTTGTATCTTTCGAGTTGCAGTTTACGTGTTTTGTTTACGCGTTTTTTTATTTCGGCACTTGTTTCACTGTTTTCGGTCGAGCTTAAATCTTCATAATCAACATTCGATACTTCGACTTGAATGTCAATTCTGTCAAGCAACGGACCCGATATTCGACTGCGATAACGATTAACCTGTGTCGGAGTACAGGTACATTGTCTGCGACTGTCACCGAAATAACCGCATTTGCAAGGGTTCATACTTGCTATAAGCATAATGTTGCAAGGGTAGGTGAGAGTTGCGTTTACTCTTGAAATTGTGACGTTTCCGTCCTCTAACGGTTGACGCAAAACTTCAAGCGAATCACGTCTGAATTCCGGTAATTCATCAAGGAAAAGTATGCCGTTGTGGGCGAGGGAAAGCTCACCCGGTTTTGGAGTTGAACCTCCGCCCGACAAACCTGCAGATGAAATCGTGTGGTGCGGACTTCTGAAAGGTCTGTTTAAAATAAGCGGTTGGTCTTTCGGTAAAAGTCCGGCGATTGAATGTATTTTTGTCACTTCCAAAGCTTCGTCAAACGAAAGGTCGGGAAGTATGCTCGGCATACGTTGCGCAAGCATTGTTTTACCTGTTCCGGGACTGCCTATAAGAAGTACGTTGTGATTGCCGGCGGCGGCAATTTCAAGCGCACGCTTGACGTTCTCCTGACCTTTTACGTCGCAAAAATCAAGTACATTTGAAGCACTTGACGCAAAATAATTGGTAAGGTCAATTTTATGTACATTAATTTTCTGTATGTCACAAAAATGGTCGCATAATGCTTTCAAAGATGATACGGGATATATGTTTACACCTTCAATGACTGCTGCCTCGTCCGCGTTTTCGGTTGGTACAAACATATCGGTAAAACCGCTTTTGTACGCCGAAATAACCATAGGAAGTATGCCGTTTATCGGTTGTACGGTGCCGTCAAGCGAAAGTTCACCGAAAAACGCACATTTGCTTAAGTCCGGTGCATAAATCTGCTCCGTGGCGCATATAATAGAAAGTGCCATAGGTAAATCGTATCCCGAACCTTCTTTACGCTTGGAGGCAGGGGCAAGGTTTATGACAATGTGCTTTGCGGGAAAACGAAAGCCTGTGTTTTTTATGGCAGAACGTATGCGTTCTTTTGCCTCTTTAACGGCGGCGTCGGGTAAGCCTACTATATCAAATGCGGGTAAACCGTTTGAAATATCCGTTTCTACGCATACGGAAAATCCGTCTATACCCGAAAGTCCGCAAGAATATATGTGTGAAAGCATTTATATCACCTCAAGTAGTTGATTTTCTTCGGCTGAATACCATCAGCTTCATTGCCGCAAACGTAAGCGGTGTGCCGAGTATCGCCGCACAAATGTATGCAAGCGTCGAATTTAAGTTTAAAGCCGTAAAAATGAATACCATTAGGTATTGAAATATGAAATTCGGTATATAGCTTATCGGAAATTTGAGAAACTTTTTAAGTGTCGGTCGTTGGTGAAACGTAAAGTGACAGTTTAAAAAGAATGATGTTATTATGCTGACTATATATCCGAATATAAAGTTGGAACGTGAGTGTTCGGCGATTAATCGCAGTGGGTTGTCCGGTGCAAGAAACGCATTGTGAAGAATGTCAAGTAATGTGGCTGTGCCGACCGATACGGCAGTGTTCACAATGCCCAAAAGCATAAATATAACAAATTGCACCGTCATAAACGGACGTATTACACGCATCATATTCGGCGAAATACGTTCTTCAAGACGTACACGCAAATTTGCAAGAAAACGCTCCAAATTAATCATCTCTCCTTTGAAATAATACTTACATTATATACTAAATCACTGATAAAAACAATAGTATTGAGGTTTAAAAAATAAAAATGTAAAAATTATAAAAAAACACTTGACAAATAAGTTAGACTGTGCTATACTATTATAGCACTCTGAGAGAGGCACTAAGTTAAATATCGCGGGGTAGAGCAGTTGGTAGCTCGTCGGGCTCATAACCCGAAGGTCGCTGGTTCAAGTCCAGTCTCCGCAACCATTAAAAAAACCAGTGTTTAAGCCGTTTGTGGCAAGTACACTGGTTTTTGTTTTATCTTTTTTTCTTAAATTTCCCCTAAAATTTCCCCTCTAAGGATTTTTTCTAAGGTGTATTTTTAAGGTGTTTTTTGTGTTTTAAAATGTTTGTGATGTAGCTTTATCGTTTAGCATAGTGATATATTTATATACTGTACTTCGCCCCATATCAAGCATTTTTGCAAATTGCACTTTTGACATACTTCCGTATTCGCCATTTATCAATTTATTGTATTCTCTGATGAAGTCTGTCGGTACATCTGCTTTCGGTCTGCCTAAGCTATGTCCTTTTTCCTTTGCCGCCGCAAGTCCTTGATTAATTCTTGTTACTATCTTTTCGCGTTCTTGTTGTGCCATATGAGCCTTTAAGGTTATAACTATATCAATTATCATATTGTACATACTGTCGTTATTAGTGTTGTTCCAGTCGTTCATATAGGGAACATCAAGAGCAACTACTCTTACACCGATAGACTTTAGCTTTTTTAATTCGCTTATAACATCATCTGCGGAACGTCCTATTCTGTCTATATCAGTGATTATTAATATATCACCGCTTTTAAAGTGCTTGAACATATTACCGTATAAAGGACGGTTTTCCGCCGCCACTGTGCCGCTTATGGTTTCGCTTATCCATTCATTTACAATAAAGTTGTTTTCGTCTGCGTAAGTCTGTATTGTAAGTTGTTGTCGGTCGTGCTTTTGCGTTTTCTTTGTTGTGGATATTCTTGTATATGCAAATATCATATTAATTAACTCCCTTTAGTTGTAATGTGTCTATGAAAACATATATTTTATATTTGTGGATAAAATACACGTTTTCAAGCGGTGGTTTGTATGTAATTTTGATGTATCGGAAAACATTTGATTTTGTAGACAGTGTTTAAAGACGTTTTCGGTGGAAGAAAACTTCCGCCCTTGAAAACCCCTTACCGCCGCTGGCTTTGCAATAGTGGTATTAAAAGCGTGTTTAGTAGTCTAAACGGTTGCCGCTGATTTCAAGATAACGAAATTGCAAAATGCTTTCTTCTGAAAAAAGATTAATATTGCCGTCTGATTTAACATTGTTGAAAAAGGCAATTATCATATTTTCCCAGAGTTTTAAGTTACGGTCAAAATCATCACACCAATCGTATTCATCAATAAAAGCACTTAGCTTTGTTTGTACCTTTAGTTTATTTTCAGCGGTCAACGCTGGGTGTCGGTTGAGTTTGTATTCTTCGTAAATGTCAAAATACAAGTCTATGATTTTTTCGATGATGTCGTAAATTTTAATTTTTTCATCAAAAGAACACACCGTTTTGACGTTGGCAAAACCATTATTATTATTTATGTTATTCTTTATATTATTATGGGTTTCTTTTTGTTTAGTCTGAAAGAACAAATTGTTTATTCCCCCTATGACATTTTTTTCACTGTAAGCGGAAGTTTTCTTCCGCTTATCTAAGTTGTTAATATATATCTTTCGACTATTGCTTGTACGTTCAACTTTTATATGATTATTATTTTCAAGTGATTTTATTAATTTGATGATATATTGTATTGTGCATTTATATTGCTCCGCAAAATCTTTATTAGTTGCCCAGCAATACCCTTTTTTATCACAATATGCGGTTATAGTGCCGTATAATATCTTTGCTTTGTCAGTCAGCGTGTTATCATATCTCACCGCCGCTGGAATAACCGAAAATGTAGAGCCTTTTTCTTTTAGGGCGGCTAACTGTATTATTCGTTGTCTATTCTTTCGGATAACTTTTATATAGCCATTTTCTTTTAAAGCGTTAATTGCCCTAATAACAGTAATCTTTGAACATTCGTATAATTTTTCAAAATAATCATTAGTTGCCCAGCAACAACCTTTTTTGTTGCACAAAGCAGATATTTCACTATACAGTATTTTTGCTTTGTCTGTTATTGTATCATTAAGTAATACCGCCGCTGGAACAACTGAAAAGTTATTCGGTTTATTATTGTTTGTATTCATTTTAAATTACTCCCTTTAGAATGGTATGTTATTATACTAAGCCACCAACAAATAAAGTTGTCTTTGGCTTTCGGTGGTGTCAATCGCTATATATCCCTTTGTTTCTAAGAGGTTTAAACACTGTTCTACACGTCTGTTACTTATTTCGCATACTTCGGAAAGATATTTATTGTCAAAAGTGCAATATCCGTAAATATTTGAACAAGTGGTAAGTTCACCGTATAATATCTTTGCTTTGTCAGTCAGCGTGTTATCATATCTCACTGGTGCTGGAATAATTGCGTAATATGCTGGTGTTGGTCTTGAATTTCTCATTTTAAATCGCTCCAATCTTAAATATAGTGCGGCGGCATATTCAACATTTCCGCCGCCGCAAGTCCTTTTTGTTATAGTGTTGTTTGTGTTTGGTTATGTAACCAGTTAAAGAAAGCATCTTTCGGTATTACTATGCGTCTACCTAATTTTATTCGAGGGAAACCCTCTGACTTTACAAGGTTATATGCAGTAACAGGACTGATACTCATAACCGCTGCAACGTCTGAAACTTTCAAACAGAGTGGTAAATCATTCGCACTGGTGTAATTTGTTTTGGCTTTAATAACTTGTTCTTGCATTGTTTTCACTTCCTTTGTAATATCTTTTGTTTAATAAAAAAAATAATAAACTATTATTATAATACATTATATCACAT
>NZ_JBKVWU010000027.1:0-24367 GCF_046972485.1 Hominilimicola sp. | reverse complement strand
ACTCCAAATCGATTACTTCCTAAATGGATTCCGTCTGCGCTTGATGTTATAATCGCACCCGGGGCTAATGACATTTCACAATTTCTAAATATTATTCTTCCACAATTATTTGATATAGGCGCTAACATAAGTAAAGAATTTGTAGTTTTCACTCCTTCAAAGGTTACATCTTTACTGTAACTTACGGTCAAAAGATCAGGGCGTCCGTATTTGTTATATTCTCCGAAATCATATGAATTCCAGCGGCTTTTAAACGGCAAGCGGTCTCCTTTTTTTATAAGCGGACAATATGTTTCGATTGAATCCCTGAATACAACCTTGTATTCCCTGCCCTGTACCTTTTCCACAGAATTTATCATCAATGCGTCAAATGGCATAAATCCGGGAATTTCTTTTTCCGCATTCATAATATTAGCAAAAATCCACGGTCCGTCAGATGGGTTTGAACAATAATAATGCGCCCATTCATCATCTGCCGGAAGAGGACTGTCCTCCGGAATATCTATATATATGGCATTTTCCTCCGCACTTGTTTCTTTAACCGTTCCCCAAATTATTACTCTTTCATCATACTTAACATTCAGATTTCTTACTTTAATATTTGTACAATCCTCAATATTTATAAGACTATTTGTCGGTCTTTCAAACAATATTGTACTTCCGTTGCCCTCAATAGTAAAATTATTTATATTATCTAAATCAAAGAGCGCAAATGCATCTTGCTTTTCATTTATTTTATATGTTTTCCCTGCTTCAAATTCAAGCTTAGACGGTGTCCCCTGTTCTGCCAGTGCAGCAGCCGCTTTAAATGCAGCAAGAACCGCATCTCTGTCATATATGTTTCCATCACCTACAGCGCCATAATCCTTCACATATATCGTCACCTGCGATTCAGGATAGGTTGTTCCTGTTTCTATCGTAATCAAATTATCAAATCTACGATAATCAACAGTCCATCCCGTCGTCGGAAGAAGTGAATTCAACGGAACATATAATTTTCCGTTCACGCTTTTGGGACTTCTGTCTAACATTAAGTGTCCATCACCATAACCTGCAAGACGACTGTTCTCCGTGTATGTCAATTTTATATTGCCTATCATCAGTGAGTTTCCATTTGTTTTACCACCTATTACGTTTGCCAGATTATTTATTTCCATACTCGGATATTCATTTACAAGAACTATAGGATAATTATATTCTTTTCCATTAAAGGTTGTTGTTATATTATCAAGATACTTAATCGTTTCTTCTTGACTGATACCATTAAAATCAACCTCAATCTTTCTTGGTTCATATACCGGTTCATCAAAATCCTTTATGGAAACATTTTTTCTTAAAATCAAGGTTCCATGAGTTGATGTATCGATTTGTGGTGAGCCGGATTTAACATTCCAAGTATACAGCGTTCTTGCAAAGCCTATCATTTTGGAAGCGTTTGCCAGAACATCAAAACCCATTTCCATATTTTCATGAGGTGTCACTGTTTTAAAAGGAAACGACAACTCGGCAATGTAATAATCATCCGATTTTTTTGCCGCGCCGTTCATTTTACCGACATCATAATTACTTGCCGTTAAGGCAGAATCAAATCCAATACGAAGCTGGTAATCATCATCAAAATACTTTGTTGTACGCATGCAATTCTCATCGATAAAAAATTCAACAGAATCATTTTCCCACGGAGAGGAGTCCATATTACTGAATTGTTCCGAATAAACTTTAGCAAGAATATATATATTCTTATCATCCCAAAGGACTTTAAACCACCCTTTATAAAATGTATTATCTCCTCCCAAAATATTATCTAATACATTATAGTTTGTACTATTCCAGATATTATCTATTTCTCCGTCGATAACAGGTGTTCCATATGCCGCTTCTGCTACTTTAACTTCCGTCTTTTCGCTAATATCCTGCTGTTTCGCAAAAGCCGAAGCTGTGCAAACAAACATTGCCAGCATTAAAATCAGCGCGGTAATCTTCTTATTCAAATAAACCACCTCCCAGCTCTAACTGTGTCCGAATCTCACATTCTTCGGGATATCCGTAAAATACCGATATTCCGTCATAAAGTATTATCATTTTATCTGCCGCCCAAAAAAGTGATTTTCCCGCCAATTTTGCGGCATCTCTTACAGGTATCTTGTCATCATTTGTGTACTGTTCTAAAATTACGGTTGACTTATTACCGAATACTTTTTTTACATCAGATTTTGCTATATAAGATGTCCCATTATTCACCGTAATATTAACATTTCCAACACTTGTACCATTATTACAAAGTTTACCTGTAGTTGTATCAATAATCATGCTGTTTTTTAGTTTCCATTTGGTTGTTTCAGAAAGCACATCACCCTCGACATACATAAGCTTTACATCTGTTATATCAACATTGTCGTTCCAGTCGTCTCGCCATTTATTAAATACAAATGTCAGTGTGTCTCCGGATTTTACCTTTGCCATTGCATTTATATTATTAAGGAAATAGACTTCATCATATTTATCATCCCATCTCAGCGATTGCTCGCTTCCTACGCGGTTTGACCAAAGAATACGCCCGTTTAAATAGATTTTTGTCAAAACACCATCAGAAGCCGAATCAATATTGAGCAGTCCACCTAATTTCAAAATACCGTCCTCCGGAAGTTTTATATCAATAATTGCGTTTGTTGTTACTCCAGGTCCCACCTTTGTTTCACTTACATAATCTTTTTCTCCAGAAACTCCACTTTCCCATCTTTGTGATGCACTATTATATATCATAGGAACCTTAGAATATTTTTCACTGTATATCCCGACTTTATCAGTTTTTGATTTCTGAATGAACGAACTAAGCGAATATTCCTTCTGTACGGTATATTTTTCACCAGCACTTGTATCGCACGTCTTAAATAGTTTACCCATATATTTAGTCGCATCACAAGTCCATTCGCACCGATTAAATCCGGCATATTCGTTTACGCCTACTTCCACATCAATATAATCATCCTTTTGTGCAAAAACACCAATATCAAGCGTATTTGTTTTCCCCGGAACAATTAGCTGTTTCCAAATCTCTTCATCATTTTTGAATACTTTTATAATATTGCCAAAGCCTGTTGCGCTATTTGATGTTACAGGAGCATATACACGATATCGCCCCATTTCTCCGATTTTAAACCTCTTTACAACTGAATATTGGTCACTCGGCATTACCGCTTGATCGCTCACAAACGCAACCCCGTCATCTGCCATGTATCCGTCTGCTGATTCGGAAAATTCAAGTTCCTTCATTGTATCATCACGTTTCTGAAAATAAACCGGATCAAACTCATCACGAATATATTCATTTGAAGTGTAATTTACGGTCGGATACCATTCAGTAGCATCATAATAATTATGCTGCCCACAGTTAATTACAAAATGTAATTTATCTCCCACCGCAAGTGACGCTGTTACATCATACTCCGCCGAAGCCTCATCGGAATCTATACTTCCACTCCAAATAACACGGCTATTTTTTAGAATATTAAGCTTTACACCATCTCCAAACGTTGAATCTCCTATATTATCCGGCGCGCGTTTTACAACTCCCTTTAATTGAACAGTTCCTCTCATTGGCGAAACAAACATTATCTCATAGTCTGACGCTCCGCCGGGCGTTGCATAGACCGTAGTAAGCATTGGATATTCTCCGCTTTGAGATATCCACCTTTTGTTTCCGTTTGCTTCTACATTATAGATAAGCTCTTCAATCTGACCGCTTTTACTTTCACAGAAATAAAAACAATTAGCTCCCTGTGTTTCAGAAAATGCCGCCGTATACGAGGCTATGCTTGGACTATCCGCTGCAAAACTACATGTTGAACAGAAAATAACCAGCATTATCAATATACAAACAATTTTTTTCATGCCATACTTCCTTTCTGCCATTACGGCTATAGTAAAGTCAATCTTTTCTATTTAACACTGTATAAATTATGCTTTACTATTGGATTTATATTTTTACCATCGCCATTGATTATCATTAGACTAAGCTCACAATCCTTATAATCTTCATAAACAAAATCAATATCAAATGATAATATACATCCGCTTCCTTTGGAATTTCCGCCAACAAATGCAGCCTCAGAAAGTTTCACCATGGTACCGTTTTTATCATAGAACGCAAGATACGCGTTTGATTTCTTTTCAAGTATTCCTGCGTCATAAAAAAGACATTCAATACGATTACCATTGTTTATTTCAGAAATATTTAGTATTTGTTTATCATTCGCTGTAAATTTTGCCGTTTGGATATATTCAACCTGCGGCGTCCAAAACACAGCAGCGCTTGTTGGATCCTTTGCTGAAACGTCAAAGTATATCATATCTCCGCATCCAACATCTACCATAATATCATGTTTAATACCTTTACTTTCGTCTATCTGGTCACCCGGTATTGTTTCTTGCCAAATACTCTTGCCGTCTATTATTATTTTAACTGTTGTCGCGGCGCCTTTTCCTATTTTGAAGATGTTTGTTCCTGTTGTAAGTCTCACTTTTCCCGCCATAGGCGCTTTCCAGCCTATACATGCCGAAAGAGTAGGTTGAATTATTCCCTGCTGTGTTATATAACTTGTCACATTGCCCGAATTATCCTTTGCTGCATAATAATTGTCAAGCCATGATAGTTCGTCATATACTCCCGTAGCATCATTATATTGCAAATAATACCATCCATCTTTGCTCTGTTGTCCAAATGAGGATTGCATACTAAATTTAAGATCAGAAGTTTCTATCAATTTGTTTGTATAAACATTTCCTTTTCTATATACTCCATTATCTGCTGTTCGGGGTACAGGATATTTGTCTTTTGGATCTGTAAGCTTTTGTCCAAAAGCATTACCAAGATTATATGTAACATCGCCGTTTGTAAATTCTTGTTCCGTTTTTGATATACTTATCTGTGGATTAACAGGGGTTCCGTTTGCTTTTGCACTATCCTTGAGATAATAACAATTTTCATAAATAATTTCTGATAACTCGTTAGAATTTACAAAGGGATTTGCACCGTTTTCATTACTTGTTACCGAGCCATAATTATAACTATTTTTAATACAGAGCTTGTCATTTTCACCTATCCATCCGACAAAGCCTGCCGCATTATTTCCTGATGCTTTTATTACTGCTGCATTTCCGCAATTTTCTATTATTATATTATTATTTGCATCAACATCGGTATTGCCGATAAATGCCGCTGTATTATTACTGCCGTTTACACTTCCGTCAATTATGAGATTTTTTATTATAACTTCACCTTTTGCCTTTTCTATAAGCGTATGTCCTTTTAGAGTAAGCTTGTGATTATTACCATCGATAGTTCCCGTATACTCCTCAATAGGTCTTGTATTTCCACTCGCCTTAACATCAGCCGTAAACTTTGAATATATTGGTTTATCTGTTGTAGCTATAACGTCTGCAAGCGCATTAAGACCATCTGTCGAATCTATCAGATATGGGTTCTCCTGACTGCCATCTCCCTCAAGATGATATGGCTCCATATATGTATACGTTATAATCGGTTTCCAGTAAATTGCCGCACCAGTATTGTTTGTTCCGCAATCTACCTCGTGGTATATCATATCTCCTTTATTAATGTGAAGGTTTGTCACAGTATATGACTGATTTCCAGAACCATTATAACATGTGTTATCAAATACCCACCGTGTTTCTTTACCGTTATCATCTGTTAAAATCTCATTATTCAACTTCATTGTTGCAATTACATCTTCTCCTTTCGGCTATGGTCCGTCACGATACACAGTATTATCCTGAGCAGTTAAGGTTACAGTTCCTGTATACGGTGCCTCCCAGCCAATAGCAGCAGGTGCAGCATAACCGGGTACTATAAAATGTTCATTTATGTTTCCTCCGTCCAAACCTTTAAAATGATTGTCCGTCCATGTCATGTCTATGTATGCGCCCTTACTGTCCTTGTACATAAAATACCAGCCGTCTTTGCCTTGTTTACCGCCGCATTCATTAAATGCATCCACTTTTTTAAATACTGTTTTTCTTTCAGTATCAGGCTCCGGCGTTGCGGTAGCCTCTGGAGTGGCTGTTGGCTCTATCGTTGGTGTCACTGTCGGGTCAGGCTTTTCTGCATCAGGCTCCATATATGTATACGTTATAATCGGTTTCCAGTAAATTGCCGCGCCGGTATTGTTTGTTCCGCAATCTACCTCGTGGTATATCATATCTCCTTTATTAATGTGAAGGTTTGTCACAGTATATGACTGATTTCCAGAACCATTATAACATGTGTTATCAAATACCCACCGTGTTTCTTTACCGTTATCATCTGTTAAAATCTCATTATTCAACTTCATTGTTGCAATTACATCTTCTCCTTTCGGCTATGGTCCGTCACGATACACAGTATTATCCTGAGCAGTTAAGGTTACAGTTCCTGTATACGGTGCCTCCCAGCCAATAGCAGCAGGTGCAGCATAACCGGGTACTATAAAATGTTCATTTATGTTTCCTCCGTCCAAACCTTTAAAATGATTGTCCGTCCATGTCATGTCTATGTATGCGCCCTTACTGTCCTTGTACATAAAATACCAGCCGTCTTTGCCTTGTTTACCGCCGCATTCATTAAATGCATCCACTTTTTTAAATACTGTTTTTCTTTCAGTATCAGGCTCCGGCGTTGCGGTAGCCTCTGGAGTGGCTGTTGGCTCTATCGTTGGTGTCACTGTCGGGTCAGGCTTTTCTGCATCAAAATCTGTATATTCAACAACAGGTCTCCACCATATCGTCGCAGCACCGGGATTTAACCCGCAATCTACTTCGTGATACAATATATCGCCTTTGTTTACATGCACATTCGCTATTGTATAATTTGTTTTACTGTTGTTTTCATTTTTTGTTTTATCAAATACCCATTCCGCATCCGTTCCATCATCTTTCTTTATTTTTTCATTATTTAGCTTTATTGAAGCAACAACATTATCTCCGCCATCATAGGAAGAAACTCTAAACATATCATCTGTCATCTTAAGCGTTACCGTTCCGCTGTAAGGTGCCTTCCATGCCAATACTGCAGAAGTATTATATTGAGGAGTCATGTGAATAAAACTAATAGTAGGAGTGCCTCCTTTCCCAAAACTAGCCTGTTCAACGCTCTCATCCCACGGAAGCTCTGTAAGTTCTCCGCTGTCACCATTTTTGCTATAATAATACCAGCCGTCATATCCCTGCTGTCCATTACATTTCCCTATTGATTCCGTCATTTCGTATCTTGTTTTCTTCTCAGATACTGATGTTTCGTCTGCTGATACACTCACTATGCCACCCATACATTGCACTGCAGTGACAACAGTCACCATAATCGTTACTGTCTTTCTTAATAAATATCCTTTCAAGATTCATTCACCTCACTCATAAACAACTAATATTCTTGTGTTATTGTTTGCTCCCACAGCTGCAAAAACACTATTACCTCTTTCTATATCATTAAAATTAATTTTTTCATACTGTCTTCCTGTCCATTTGTATATAGCTTCCGATGTATTTCCTATATATTTACTTCCTTTTGAAGTGGGTCCCGAATATTCATCTGGCTTTCCGCTGACAATAACATTTGATTCTGAAACAAATACAGACTGTCCATAAATACATCGCTGACTACTGTTAGCTGTATCAAAATCTATAAGAACCGGTGAATAATAATCTGTATCTTCCAAAGAATGCTGTATCCACATATCATCACATCGTCCCTTGCTATCCCAATGCACCTGAACAATATCTCCAGGTCTCACCTTCCGTAAACTTTGCAAATCATAATTTTTTATTCCTTTTTCTTCATCCACTATCGCTATTTTAGCGTTTATTGTTGACGCTTCTGATAATTTAATAGATTTAAGCTCACCTCTTTCATTCCAACCCTGTATCTGATAGTTTTCTTCTCCTTCTTCCTCGTCATAAAACATATCTACTTCGTTAACTGCTATCATTTCGTGACCTGCTCCAATAAGATTACCACCAGTACTATAGGCATATCTTATTAAAATATATTTGACTCCGCCATTTTCTGCAACATCATATAACGATACCTCATAATTATTTTTATTTGAGACAAAATCCGATTGTAAAACCCATAATAGTCCATTATTGTTCATTATTTGTTTATAACTATCATCTTCTTTGGATATGTTTGGTATATAGAATATTTTTGCATCAGGCTCTACAAAATATCTATCATCTAAAACTTTATCATGAGTACACAACATAGTACGTTCATCATCCAACGAAAATTTTTGAGCATCATATCCCTGCTCCGGTAAAATTATTTCTTTAAGTTCACCATCTACTTCTGAATACTTAATAAGCCCCTGCATATTTAATTTTTCTTTTATTTCATTGCTAATATTTTGTATTTTTATCTTTTTAGAATTTATACGTATTGAATCCTTAACCTCAAACTTTTTAAATTTCCTTTGTTCATCAAACAACTTAATCCAAATAGCATCACTTCCATCATCCTCTGTGTATATTGAGCTATCTATAAGAAATGCAACCTGTTCTCCTCCGCTACGGCTATCTAAATATGCAATATTCCCTCTTGAATCAAGGTAAAACACTCCCGATATTCCTGCTTCTATCTTAGGAATTTTGTTTTTACTTTCCAGATTCTTGCAATAGCTGCTTGTTATATATTCTTTTTCTCCAATAGTCACGCGAAATTTGTTATCATTAGAATCTTTATGTATTGATTTTATAGTTCCTTGTATTTTCTGATTACTTATTCTACACTTTATTACTTTTTCATTATCATCATTTTCAGAGATTGCTATCAACAGCACATCATCTTTATTTATATCGCTTAATTTTACTTCGCCGCTGTCATTGTAAATACGATAAAAGCTATCACTCAATTTCAGTTGCTTTTCATCGAATTGGAATGATATTTTCTCCTCTTCTTCATTTACTGAATATGCAACCCGAGTGATATACTCTGTAACAACAACAACTTCATATACATTATCGTCATCATTATCAATAAACTTTATATCAGCCATATCTAAATACGGCAATCGCTCCAGCTTTTCGCCACTTATATGGTCAACCGCTTTGCCATTATAAATCATATCATAGGTTACATCCATATTAATATTGCGCTTACGATTATTTTGATCATAATATCTAACTTTGATTTCATCAACATCTATAATATCTTCATCAGTAACGGTTATCATCTTATTTTTTGATGTTTCTTGAATATATAATATTTTGCCTACCGAGTCTCCTTTTGGAATTTCAACATAACATTCCACATTACATCCCAAATAATCATCTGTCAAATGTTTATCATCACAATGTATTTCTGTTCCAATCTTTACATTTCCTTCTCCAAGACCGTTATCACGATTAAGAGATGTAGCTTCATTTTGACTAATAATACCTTTTACTCGATAAATATTACGTTTTTCAGTTAAAAAAGTATATCCTTCAACTGTTTTATAATTTATATTATTTCCTACGGATCCCGCTATTTCCAAAACATCTGCATGTAATGCTGTATATATTATATTTGCCACATCTATACGACGGGAAATATTTTCATTTGCAACAGCCTTTCCTTTAAGTAAACCAAGCATATTGCCTATGGTTATATATCCACCCGGATAGCCACCTTGAGATTGTGCGGCAGCATCTCCGCCTAAAGCAGTTACAAAGGTTTTAATAAGCTGTATATTAGTAACATAATCATCAGGTCCAAATTTCTCATTATCATAACCTGACATGTAACCGTTACGAATCGCTGTCTCAATATATGCACGGTCATAATCACTTACATCTGTAAAATGAGGTGAAGCATCTTTTGTTTCGCTAATATTAAACATCTTACAAATAATTTTTGCAAGCTCGCTCCTTTTAACTGGCATTTCATCCCAAAAAAATCCGGTTTCTGAATCAATCTCCATTAGTCCAAGTGCTTCTAAAAGTTTAACTATTTTTGTGTCTGCGCTGTCTTTAAAAGTTTCTGTACTATTTGCTGCTTCTATACGTGGGACAGATATCATGGAGATTAGAAGCAAAACTGCCATACAAAATGATAGTAATCTATATTTCATTTATTTTCCCTCCCTGATTATATACCGAATTTTTCCATACACCTATGAATTATGACTGCCGCTTCTGCACGTCTTGCATTTTTCTTAGGCGCAAACATATTATCACCAATACCACTTATAATGTGGTTTCCCGAAAGCACTTTTATTGGATATTTTGCATATTCGGATATGTCATTATCATCTGCAAAAAGCTCTCCAACATCTGATATTTCAATGCCCATTTTTTCTATCGTCCTATATACTATTGCCGCCATATCTTCTCTTGTTATATTAATTCCAGCTCCAAACTCGTCATCTGATAACCCATAAATAATTCCCATTTCTACTGCACAGCAAACATATGGTGCAAACCAATCTCCTGAATGTACATCATTAAATGACACACTTGCTTGGTTAGTGCCAAGGTTGAAGGCTCTGCAAATTAGTGTGACAAATTCCTCTCGAGTTATATTTCTGCCTGGTTCAAATTTTTCATTAGAAATTCCTTTGACTATTCCTTTTGCATTAAGCTCCTTAATTGCATCGGCAGCCCAATCATATCCTGCAAGATCATTAAAAGTATCACTTTTATTATCTTTAATGTTTCCTTGAATTAAACTGTTGTTAGTTGCAGAAGGAATAGTTATCTGAAATCCCGTTCCTGAGCCACTTCCTCCACTTGAGCCACTTCCTCCACTTGAGCCACTTCCTCCTCCAGAACCATTTCCTATACCAGTTCCGCTTTTTGCTTTAATTAAAGCATCATTTACAACCTGAATAAATGTTTTTATGTCACTAAAATTTGTTTGGGCTGACTGCCTTTTAACGTCGGCCATTGCTGCATCTAAAATATTAGTATTGGTTTCATTTTTAAGTTGATTCATTTCATTTTCCAAAATATCTGTATTTGATAAAATCAGTTCGTTTAATTCCATATAATGAGTAGTGTTTGCAAACCTTAAAAACATACTGTTTCTGATTGCTTTATAGAATTCACCATAGTCATTAAAGCCTCCCTTAGGCATGTTTGAATATACATTTGTAGCTATCCATTCCTGATCCTTAGCACTTAGTTTGCTAAATCGTTCAGTATTTGCTATCGCATTTTTTTTGACAAACAAAGCTTTTGAGTTAATATCGAACTCATATATCAAATCTTTTAATTCTATAGCATTTGCCCTATTTGCGAGAACTGTATAAATTGAACCATTAGCAATTTCAACCACATTTTCTGTCGTTACAGAAGACTTATAACTATTTGCAGAAATATTAATTTTATTCTTTGTTGTCAAATCCTGTTTATTATATAAGTCCAATTGCACACCCATATTATTATATATTTTTATTGAATCCTCATCAGATGTCATAAAGTCCAAAATTCCCTTACTACTTTTAATCATTTCATTTATACTTTCAGTTTTCTTTGTCTTATTGAAATACGGCAATTCAAACGAAACTACTGGCACATCTTCATCAGCCTGAAATAAAACTTCCATTTCAAATAAATCGGCAGAAATTTCTTCATCATAGAATTTAATATTGTTTCTGAAGCTACCCTCTGCATCAGGTGTAATAATCCTCATATATCTTATGTCTAAAGGATTTTCCTTGTTTCTCGCCATAATCGTAATCGGTCTTTTATCAGAAAAACTTCCTTCATAAAATAGAGTCTGATCCTTTATTTCACATCGGGAAATGTTTAATTTCGAATCGGCGGAATACCCTAATGCTTGAAAAGGCGAAAAAATCAATAATGACGTTGATATTAACATAGTTAACACAATCAATCTTTTTGTTGACATACTCATCTTTAATAGTCCTCCCTATTTATTTTAGTACATATTCCCTAATTGTACCTTTAAATCTATATATTAATTATAACTTTTTAACAGAGAATACACAAGTGATAAAAATATGGTGTTTGGGGGGGTAATTACATAATACTGCTTTTAGTAAAATATAAACAACTTTGAATTTCAATAGCATCTATTCTCTTAAATCCAAACTACCGTTTGGGTGAAACTACGCTAATGCAAGGATACTATCTGTATTTTTAAGCTTTTTCTATCTATTTATTGTTATTGAATATTACCCATATATAAATTCCAATCGCTATTACAATAGAGAGTACAAAAATTAACAGAATCTAATATATCATACTAAAATCTTCCTTGTTCAAGAGCAACAATTTTTACAGGGAGAATATCCTGAATTTACAGCGTCCGCGCGGCTTTTAAATTAAACACGGTTTTTCTCTGCCGGAAGTGTATGACAATCGGGACGGTGAAATTTCTTTGAGTTTTTATTGCCGATATAATTTCCCTCTTCATATTCTACCGCCGTTTCGTTTGTCTGTATATCCTCATTCTTTACGGTGGTAACAGTAATGTTATCGCCGTCGCTTATCATAATTATATCGCCTTGCAGGTCTGTTCTGTACACCTGCACATCTGCGTCCCTTAAACGGATCAAAACGGCTTCCGTAGGGTGTCCGTATAAATTATCTTTCCCGACGGATATAACCGCATATTCAGGCATTACCTCGCGTAAAAACGGATATGATGTTGATGTGTCCGAGCCGTGATGACCGACCTTGAGAACATCAGATTTTAATAATCCTCTGTCTAACAGCGTTTGTTCTTCCTCACGCTCCGCGTCGCCCGTAAATAGAAAAGACTTATTTTTGTGCGTTACCTTTAAAATAATTGATGTGTTATTGAGATTATCCGCATTATCAGGGCAAGCAAGAATTTCTACCCTTGCGCTTCCAAACGGAAAACTCTCGTAATTTTCAGGGTGCATTATTTCTGTATTTTGGTCTGCCGCCTTTCGCTTGAAATTCTGATATGCCTTGCTGTCCGCCTCCGCAGAAGGAGCATATACTGCGCTAACGGGCATTACGGAAAGCGGAGCGGACAAACCGCCGACGTGATCTTCATGCGCGTGAGTGCATACCATATAATCTATGTTATCAATATTCAGCTTTTTAAGATAAGCGACAATCAAGCTGCTGTCTGCAACATTTCCGCCGTCAATCATCATTGTATCATCACCGCATTGTAATACTGCCGCGTCCGCTTGCCCGACATCTATAAAATGTACGGTTAATTCTGATACAGGTGTTTCGGTAGGGCTTTCGGTAGGCTGTACGGTTACAACAGGTGTCGGCTCAATCGTGGGTGGTGGAACGTTAGATGTTGATGTGCAACCTGTAATTAGACACAAGACACAAGCTAATATTACCGCAAATACTGAATTTCTTTTCATAAGCAACCACCTCACATATTTTAATTTATATTATTACTTATAAATTTTTTCTTTTAATTCCTCTATTCTGCGGTGTTTATAACTTGTCGCCATACTCTCAATACAATTCTTTTTAAGTTCTTCTATATACTGTTCAAAATGCGTGTTTATATCTTCATTGTTTAAGATTAAATTTGAGATAAATAAAAAAATTGTACTGCTAACTTGTATTGGAATTTGTGTTGATACCATATATATAAAACGAGTAAGTATAATTTCCTCCGCCTTATTGGGATTATATGGGCTCATTTCCTCAATTTTTTTCTCTATTGCTTCCTCAACTGTTATACCTTGCAATTTGCTATATTCTTTTATTTTCATAGCAAGGGGCGCTAATTTTACTTTGATTTTTTCCCCGTAACATATTTTAGGCGGTATTTCCATATCTTTATCCGATTTGGCACTGCTCACGTTAATTGTTTTAACGATGTCATTATATGTCATTTCAAGCGTTTCAAAAGCATTATCTATACTAAATTCATCGTTTATTGTACAGCATATAAGCAGGGATATAAGAGAAAAAATAAGCTCGTTTTGCTGTCTGTTATCTAAATTGTCTATACATACTATTACATACCATAATAGTATGATTGCCGCGTCAAAAGGAACTTTGTTAATTGCGCAGCATAATACCCGATTTAACATTATCTCAACAGACAAGTTATCAATCACGCTAAATTCGTTAAAAAAATCTACTGTTTTGTTTGTTGGTTTGAATTTTAATTCTTTCATTTTGTTTTACTCCTTTTTTATTATTTCATCTTCAATAATTATCCAAACATATAATTACATTAAACCATTTATAATATATATAATCCGAAAGTATTATTTGGTCAATCTAACAGTTGTTTTAAATGGTAAAAAAATATGTTAAAATTTATACAAGCAATTCTTATTAAGGTGGTGTTTTATTTGGATTTTGATTATGCTACAATAGGTAAACATATACAACAATATCGTTTTGAACTTGATAAAACCCAAGAAGAAATTGCAGAAAAGGCAAATATAAGCAAAAATTACTTATCTAAAATTGAAACAGGTAAATCCGCCGGTCGATTAGATAAATATTATAGTATTGCAAAAGCATTAGGCGTAACTATTGATATGTTGATAGATAACACATCAAATAGAGCTTCTTCCGACAACCAGCTATTCTATAATCAACTACTATCGTTAATTTCTTCTTTATCACTTAATCAGCGAAAAATGTTGATTGAATTTATTGAATTACTCCGTAATCACAACGGGGAATACTTGTAAGACAAGGTTTTATTTTAAGAGCCAATTGAACCGACCCCCAAAAGTTAGACCAAAAATCTAACTATTGGGAGGTCGGTTTTTTCATGGCAAAATATAGTTTTGAATTTAAAATGGAGGTTGTGCAGGCATATCTAAATGCTGAAGGTGGGTATAGATATTTAGCAAGTAAATATAACATTCCTGCAAAGAGGAGAATTGAAGAATGGGTACACGCATACAGAGAATTTGGTGAAGAAGGGTTAATGCGTTCGAGACAAAATAAGAAATATACTTTTCAATTTAAGCTTTCTATGGTAGAATTGTATCTATCAAGTGAGGTCTCATATCAGGAATTAGCACTATCACAAGGAATTAGTAATCCATCATTGATTGTAAAATGGGTCAATGATTTCAGAATTGCCGGACCTGATGCTTTGAGACCTAAAAAGAAAGGTCGTAAGAAAACATTGGATATAAGAGAATGTAAAAAGCCTTCTAAATATGACGGAGAAAAACCCGTGGATACAAGTGCCGAGCATGTCAAAGAACTTGAAGACGAACTACTTAAACTTAGAATAGAAAATGCATATTTAAAAGAATTGAGGAGACTGCGTTTAGAGGAGGAAACTCTTCTGAAAAAACAGCGAGAATTGTCCACAGTCTCCGAGGACAGTTCAAATTAAAAGACATTCTCGCAGTAGTCGGTTTTCCAAAGGCAACATATATGTATTGGCAAAAACGATTTGACAGAGAAAATCCTGATAAACAGTTGGAGGATGAAATCACTAAAATCCATATAGAAAACAAGGATTACGGTTACAGACGGGTATATAGAGAATTACGAAACAGAAAGATTTTTGTCTTGAATTGTCAAGTCAAATGCAACGATATATCAAAATAAACTTCAAAAGGCGATTTCCAGTTCAAGCATTTGCGTGGACGCTGATTTAAAATAAGCGCTTTATCTCTAATTAATGATGGTTTAATTTCTGTTAAATCCTGTTTTTTAGGAAAATATTTGCGTAGAAGTCCATTAGTATTCTCATTAGTACCTCTTTGCCATGGTTGATGTGGTTCAGGAAAATAGAATTGCACATCATTTAGAGCTTTGCTTATTTCTTCATGTCGTGAAAATTCTTTGCCCCTATCAGGTGTAATTGTTTTTGGTTGACTATCTTTTAACATATGAATTATCGCTTGTTTTACACTGATAGAATCTTTTTTTGCTACTTTTTCGCACAACAAATAACGACTCTTTCGGTCAACAAGCGTTACTAAACACGCTTTTCCTGTTACGCCTGCAACAGTATCAGCTTCCCAATCGCCTATTCTCTCTCGTTGATTTGCTTGTTCTGGTCGTTCTGAAATGTGATGACTAATTTTACCTCTCGTTTCAATACAACCATTTTTATGTCTGATTTTTCCTCTATGTCTTAACTTTCTTGCAACCCCTCGCTGCCCCGGTGATAATTTCCCTTCTTCTAAAAATCCTCGATATATTCCACGATAAATTGTAGCATAACTAATTTGTATAGGGTTTTTCTCATGTTTTAAACGAAATGAAATTTGCTCCGGAGACCATTGATATTGAAGAAACAAGAATTGAACAGTTTTATGAATATCTGCATTTAATAACAATGGTTTTCTACCACATTTGCGTCTGCGAATTTCATGTTGCTTTTGTGCGTATGATGGCGAGTAAATGCCTTCAGTATTAGTATTACGCTTAATTTCACGAGATACCGATGATTTATCTCTCTGCAATTCTTTGGCTATAAAACTAATTGTTTTTTCTTGTGCAAGAAAAAATAGTATCTTTTCTCGTTCTTTTGTGGTAAAATGTTTGTAGTGGCTCATGGGAATCATCCTTTCAATAATAGTCGTTGCAATTCTATTATACTGGATTTTTCCCTTTGAGTCATTATTTTTTTACTTGTTTCACTTATATTGTAAATTCAAGAGAGAAAAATCAAGTATATGTTCTTTTCTCTCAGATAACATTACTTTATAAAAATCCTTCTGGAGTTCTGTTATTGATGGAGTGCTGTCTATAATCTCAAAAATTTTCTCCATATCTATACGGCTTGTAATTCTTTTCAGTGCCTCATTGCATTCAGCAAATTCTGCCGCAGATATGAATTTAAAGTAGTTTATTTTCTTGCCATTATAAGTAATGGCAGACAGCGGCATATCGAAAACTCTATGATTTAATTCGTTTTTATCATTTAAAACCGCTTGCATAATGCTCTCATCTGCCTGTGGATAAAGACTGCTGCCGCAGTCAAAAACCGGAGCAAGCGATACCTCATCAGTATTTGCATTGTACAAAAATCCCCAGTTTCCATTATGTCTGTCCCAATTTCCAATAAGCGCATCAACAATAAACGTATCCCAAAATCTTGTTTTTAGCAATTCAGAGTCAATTGAAGTTTGCGCCTCAATTGTTGAAAGTATATCAGCAAGGTCTATACCATAGCCATTTCTTTCAGAATCTATAATCCTGTTTTTCAAAGAAGCAAAATCCTGAATAGTAATACCGGGTTTTGTAAAATCCTTGCATGCAACAACGATTTTTGTTTTTCCATTGCTTGTATATGTCCCAAATATCGTTTCCTGAACAGGTATTCCGACAGACTCAAAAATCTTACAACCAATATATTCACTGATACAACTGTTTGTATAACTTATACCTTTATTTATAGTTGGAAATGGCGGAAACTTGAGCATATACTGTTCTCCGTTATACACAACTGCAATTTTACTGCCATTTGCCCCTGCATAAGCTTTATTTTTCTTTATTGAATTTGTAAAATCAATCATACATTATCCTCCTTTTTCATTCTTAAATATTTGCTGCGCAAATACCATGCTTGCTCACTTGATATAAGGTTCTCAACCTCCGCATAGTTTATGTCCGCATTAAGTTCACACCAATATAAATCCCAGTGAATATCGTTTTTGCCGCTATCTACAATTTCCCATGATTTCTTCATATTGTTAATCGAATTCTTCAAATCTTTTGGTAATCCGCACTCATAATGTGCCTCATTAATTGGCATGCCTGTATCAGGATGATATTCGCTATTATCAAGCCTCATTATTTCCTCCATAGAACGGTTTAAAGCTCTGGCAATTTGCTGTATTGTCTTTGCATTACATTTTTCAATGGTTGTCTTGCCTGAGCATATATCTATAACAGTAGTCTTCGGTATACCACTTGCTTTTGAGAGCTGATATTTTGTGATGTTTTCAAGGTCAAGTAAATTTTGCAGCGTCATTTTCTAATCATCCTTTCAATACTATTGCTATCTACAAACATTATATCGGAATACCGACTGAATGTCAATATATTCAGAATCTTTACGTGCA
The DNA here is from genome assembly GCF_046972485.1 of Hominilimicola sp. Classification (NCBI taxonomy): domain Bacteria; kingdom Bacillati; phylum Bacillota; class Clostridia; order Eubacteriales; family Oscillospiraceae; genus Hominilimicola; species Hominilimicola sp. Next base: position 6,374 of record NZ_JBKVWU010000027.1, on the reverse strand, counting down.
TACTATAAATACAAAAAAACAGATAATCTCATCACAGAAATCATCTTTTATATATTTCTATTAAATTGTCCGCAACAGTTTGAGTCCTGTACAAATACCCCTGACAGTAAATGAAACGCCGGTTATTCAGAGGGTATCCGAAACCCTCAAAAACCGCATAAGAAAGCGTGACGAGCTTACTGACAGTAAAATCGTCACGCCGTTTTGGTACTCCCGACCAGAGTCGAACTGGTGACTAACCCTTAGGAGGGGTTTATTATATCCACTTAACTACGAGAGCAAAACACTATTAACATACCAATATATTATATAATATTTCAAAGCCGATTTCAAGTATTTTCTTATTTCTTTCTTGCAATCACGACAAATCTTTCATTTGACGTATGATACGCACACGTTGAAAGTGTTATAAGACTATCGCCGTACACTGTATTTACACCTGTATCATAAAACGAACGTGACTTTGCCTGAGTGACATATTCATTAAACCGCTCCTCCGACTCTATATCCGCATAATTGTAATACTTAAATTCATTACTTGCACCGACTTTAGTCGTAAACGCATACACAATCTCATATTCGCCCTTATCGTACAAAGTATCATACATTATATTTTTATGAGCGTCATAAAAGCTTTTATCCTCATAATCGGCAAGTGACGCAAACATTGTACCGTTCTTCATATTATGTGCATAAATAATTTTATTCACCGATTCGTCATTCGACTGATAATCGAGAAAAGGTATACCGCTGAATTGATATTCCTTATTAAAATTCTTATGCAAATAAAATTCATTGTCGCTATACTTTACCACAGGATAATCGACAGGTGTATCGGGAATTTTTATCCACCCTACCATATCATTATTCTGCTGATACAACGAATAATAGCATTCAAGCATACCGTTATCCGCACGTTTATCAATATAACCGTCCGTTGCGTCTGCACGTTCCGTTTTCTCAACCACTTTTTTCAATTCATCAAAACCGCTTTCAGCCTTATGTGAATCATAAAAATATTTTCCGAGATAACCGCAGCACCCTACAAATATCAAAACTAAAAGGACCTGTATGACAGTAAGTCGTTTTTTCACTATCATACACGCCCTTTCACTTTAGTTTAGTTGTTTTTTCTCTTTTTAATTTCGATAAACACAAATGCACCTGCCGCAAGAATACCGACTGAAACCAATGCTACGATAGGAGTGTTGTCCCCTGTCTTAGGATTGTTCTTTGACGGTTTAGCCGTTGTTTTCGGTGTGGCTGTCGGCTTTGTTGTAGCTTTTGTCGATGAACTTGCTGTTGAGGTTGCTTTCGGTTTTGCGGTCGCAGTTGCAGTATACGGTGTGAATTTAGTTTCAGATTCAACCTTTATCTTTTCACCGTCTGTCAAATTTATAAGATATTCCTCAACCCCATTTGCAGATGAATTTTTATCCTTTAATGCGATTGTTGATTTTAATTCACCGTTTTCTGTGTAAACATGAACTTTTCCGTTACCTGTCATAGTATATCTGCCCGGGTCAATATCTTCACCGCAAATATATTCGCCCTGTGCCAATGTAACAACACCGTTTTTATCCTCTTTTACAGACGGATTAGTTGTTTCCTTCGCTGTTACTTCCGTTGTCGGTGCAGTTGTTTCTTTTGCAACTTCTTCTGTAGCCTTTGGTGTCTCGGCAGTCTCTGTTTTTTTCACGCTTGAAACAATGCTCCAATCAAGTTTTTCAGCATATTGTGCCGCGTCAGAATTTTTCAAGGACTTATTTACCGATACCGTTACATTTATAATTTTGTTTTCAGTATTCGCAGAACTGTTCATTGTTCCCAACGGAATATCTTTATATGTACCGTTATCCGTTTTAGAGTCGTCATTCGCATACGAATAAATAAGCTTATTGTTTGAATCCGTTACTTTTATATTATAATAATTCAAAGCGTTGTATTCGTCAGGTGACGGTGTTTTTAACGCCTCAGGTTTTACATCGTTTGACATTTTTTCCGACATAGACAATCTCAATTTAAAATCTACCGGATCACCCTCTGCACTTTCGCTTGATATTGTAAGAGTCTGAACAACAGACGACTGTTTAGACAAATCGTCAAGTTTTGTCATCAACGGCTTTATCGATCTCACAGTTTCGCCCAACTGATCGGGTGCATATTCATATGTAACAGGGGTTGACTTACTGTCATTATTTTTTATAGATACGCTTGAATTTGGTGACGCAAATACAGATACCGACATACATATTGTCATAACTGCCGCAATCATACCCGAAAGCACTTTTTTCATAATTCTCGCTCCTTATATTTACTTTAATATTTTCTTCATACTACATATAGTATATCACATTCTTTTTTAATTGTCACTACTGTAATTGTTAATTTATTGTTACGAATATTGTTATATTCCGCATTTTATGGTATAATCAATTGAAATGAGGAGGTATAAAATGAGTTCAGATTCAAATTACGAAAAACTTTCCGATGAATTACAAAACAAAATAAATACAGAACTTTTTGACGGCAACGGTTTTAAGGATAACGCAATCCGCCGTATTGACAAGGAACACGACAGAGCCACTCTTTGGCGGCCTGCGTTTGTGCGTGACGTTGAAAAAATTATGCACAGTCCGTATTACAACCGCTATGCCGACAAAACACAGGTATTTTCTTTCTATAAAAACGATGATATTTCGCACCGTGCTCTGCACGTTCAGCTTGTTTCAAGAATTGCGCGAAATATAGGTAGAATGCTTGGTCTTGACCTTGATTTAATAGAGGCTGTCGCACTCGGTCATGACATAGGTCACACACCGTTCGGTCACGCGGGCGAAAAATTCTTAAACGAATCATATCATGCAAATACGGGACGATATTTCAATCACAACGTACACAGTGTGCGTGTGCTTGATAAAATATTTAACCTCAACATCAGCCTTCAAACACTTGACGGAATACTTTGTCACAACGGTGAGTTCGAGTGCAAAGAATACCGTCCGTCAAAGCTTGACAATTTCAAGGATTTTGACGCAAAGGTTGAAGAATGTTATATTGACCAATCCGCAATAGACCGACTTGTACCATCTACGCTTGAAGGTTGTGTTGTCAGAATTTCGGATATGATTGCTTATATCGGAAAAGACCGCCAAGACGCTATAAAAACCAAGCTGATTGACAGTGAAAGTGTTTTTGCCGAAAGTGAAATAGGAAAATACAATGCGGCTATTATAAATAATCTTATTGTAAATATCGTTGAAAACAGTTACGGCAAAGATTTTATACAGCTTGACGAAAAGCACTATCAAGCACTAAAAAACAGTAAAAAAGACAATTTCCGTGTTATATATCAAAACAGCAAAATTTCTGACGTATATGACAAAACCATTGAACCGATGTTTGAGGAAATATACAATAAGTTGCTTTATGATTTAAAAAATGACATAAAATCATCGCCGATATTCAAGCATCATATTGAATTAATCGACTATTCAAACAGATTTTCGGGATACGAATATACAAAAAACAGTGATTTTAATGATATTGTGACGGATTATATCGCAAGTATGACAGACGACTATTTTATCGACTTATATGAGTATTTATTTAATAAACAAGCACCCGTAAAATATATATCATACTTCGATAATGTTTAAAAATCAGAGATATTTTTAAAAAGATTTTATTTTTCTATTGAATTTTTACAATTAATAGTGTATAATATATTTAACATTGTTTGAATACAATGTTACGTTCATATACAATAACGCCACCGATAATAAAATCGGTGGCGTTATTGTTTTATCTTATTTTTTCCCAAGTTCTTTTGACTTATTCATACAACCTACCATTGCGTCAATGATACTGTTTCTGAAACCGTCTTTTTCAAGTATTGCAACTGCGTCTATTGTAGTTCCGGCAGGTGAGCAAACCATATCTTTCAATTCCCCCGGGTGTTTGCCTGTTTCAAGTACCATCTTTGCACTTCCAAGTACTGCTTGTGCGGCGAATGTATATGACTGACTTCTCGGCATACCGCCTATAACAGCTGCGTCTGCCATTGCCTCAATCATCATAAACACATAAGCAGGTGACGAACCGCTGACAGCTGTTACGGCGTCCATAAGATTTTCCGATACGACTTCACCTTTACCAAAGCTGTTAAACACGTTTACAACTACATCTGTTTCTTCTTTTGTAACATTGCTGTTCGGTGTCAATGCCGCCATTCCCTCGCCGACTAAAGCCGGTGTATTAGGCATTACACGCACAAGTTTAATATTATGTTCAAAAGCCTTTTCAATCGTTTCTATCGCCTGTCCTGCTACTATTGAAACGATTACTGTATTATCTGAAACACTGTTTTTGATTTCATCAATCACACCGTATAAAAACTGCGGTTTTACACACAAAAACAATACATCAGCTTTATCTGCCGTTTCTTTATTGTCCGATGTCACTTTAACACCGTATTTTTCATTAATATTCTTTAACGCCTGCTCATTTTTATCCGAAACAATTACATTTTCAGGACTCGCTATATCAGAATTAATAATTCCACCGATTATAGCACCGCCCATATTTCCGCTGCCTATAAATCCAAAAATCATAATATCCTCCTGTATTTAAAAATTTTTATAAAAAATACCGGACGAAATATTTCGTCCGGTACTAAAACACGCAATTAAACCGGATATGTCTTATTTTCCATATCCACTAAATCTGCATCAATTTTATATTTCTGAGCACGTCTGTATTCAAAGAATTTAACGGCAACTTGACCGAACAATGCATATGACAATACATCTTCAGGCTGTTCAATCCATTCTGCACATTCTTTCTTCATCTGTTCAAGCTCAGGCTTTAATAGGTCAGCCGGACGACAAGTAATTCTCTTTTCGTCGCCGATAATCTTCTTAACGATTTCGTCAGAGATTTCAGCAGGGCACTTACCATATTCGCCTCTTACAAGACCCTTTGATTCCTTAGAAACCATCTTGTATCTTTCACCCATAAGCACGTTAAGTACTGCCTGTGTACCGACAATCTGTGATGACGGTGTAACAAGCGGAGGATAACCGAAGTCTGCACGAACACGAGGTACTTCTTTAAGCACTTCATCATATGCGTCTTCTCTGCCCTGTTGCTTAAGCTGTGATACAAGGTTTGAAAGCATACCGCCCGGAACTTGATACTTAAGAGTATTAACGTCAACACCCATAACCTTAGTGTTCATAAGACCGCTCTTAATGTATTCTTCTCTTAGCGGCTTGAAGTAGTCGCAGATTTCGATAAGCTTATCCAAATCGTAGCCTGTATCATACTCTGTACCTTGAAGAGCCGCAACCATAGGCTCTGTAGGCGGTTGTGATGTACCCATAGCCAACGGTGACATAGCACAGTCGATTACGTCTACACCTGCCTCAATAGCCTTTAGGTAAACCATTGAAGCCTCACCGCTTGTGTAGTGAGTATGAAGTTGAATAGGAATCTTAACTTCTTCTTTCATCATCTTTACAAGGTCATATGTTACATATGGTCTTAAAAGACCTGCCATATCCTTGATACAGATTGAGTCTGCACCCATTTCTTCAAGTTGCTTAGCCATTTTAACGAACTTTTCGTTTGTATGGAATTCACTTGTTGTGTAACAAACTGTAGCCTGTACATGACCTTTTTCTTTCTTACAAGCCTTGATAGCACATTCAAGGTTTCTGACGTCGTTAAGAGCGTCAAAAATTCTTAGTATATCAACACCGTTTGCGATTGACTTTTGAACGAAATATTCAACTATATCATCAGCATAGTGTCTGTAACCAAGTATGTTTTGTCCTCTGAAAAGCATTTGGATAGGAGTCTTTTTAGCTCTATCCTTAATCTTTCTCAATCTTTCCCAAGGATCCTCGTTAAGGAATCTTAGGCAGGCATCGAATGTAGCTCCTCCCCATGCCTCAAGCGAATGATAACCGATGTTATCAAGCTTTTCTACAATAGGAAGAATCTGCTCTGTTGTCATTCTTGTAGCAATAAGTGACTGGTGAGCATCTCTTAGGACTGTTTCTGTAATTTCTACAGCTTTCTTTCCCTTTGCCATTTATATTTCACTCCTTTATTATCTGTTTAATTAAAGATTTCCGAACATTGCAAGGAATACACCTGCCGCAACGGCAGAACCGATAACTCCGGCAACGTTAGGACCCATAGCGTGCATCAAAAGGAAGTTTGAAGGATTTTCCTTCTGTCCTACTGTTTGAGATACACGGGCAGCCATAGGAACGGCTGAAACGCCGGCACTTCCGATAAGCGGATTAACCTTACCTTTTGTTACCCAGCACATAATATCACCCAAGAACAAGCCGCCTACTGTTGAG